>CAZZPG010000012.1:2635-20489 GCA_964655975.1 uncultured Flavobacteriaceae bacterium | reverse complement strand
ACGGGTAATTAAAATTTCGCATCAAATCAAACCCAAACAAACGAGCTGTTCCTATGGCAATATCAGAATATCCAGAAAAATCTCCATAAATCTGAAAAGCAAAGAAAATTGCTCCTAAAACTAATGTCAATCCTGATTGGTCTTGATAATTAGTAAAAATATCATTGACATACACCGCGCAATTATCTGCTATTACTACTTTTTTAAACAATCCCCATAAAATGAGTTTCATTCCAGATACGGCTATAGAATAATCAAATTTTCTTGACTTGTAAAATTGAGGCAATAAGTTTGTTGCTCTTTCTATTGGACCTGCTACTAATTGAGGAAAAAAAGACACAAAACTTGCAAAGGCAATAAAGTCTTTGGTGGGGGCTAATTTTTTTCGATAAACATCTATCGTGTAACTTAATGTTTGAAAGGTGTAAAATGAAATCCCTACAGGTAGAATGATATTTAACGAGCTTTTGTGCATCGTTATTCCGAAGTTTGCCCAAGCGTCAATCCAATTCTCAATAAAAAAATTATAGTATTTAAAGAAGCCTAATAAACCTAAATTAAATAACAAACTAGCCCAAAGTAAGTACTTCCTTTTTTGTGTTTGTGTTGTTTTTTGTAGTTGTAATCCAATGGTATAATCTACCAAAGTACTTAAGAGGATTAATGATAAAAAGCGCCAATCCCACCAGCCGTAAAACACATAACTTGCTAGTAGAATTAAAATATTTTGTGGTTTTAATTTTTTAAATACAAACCAGTATAGTACAAAGACTATGGGTAGGAAGATTAGAAATTCTATGGAGTTGAAGAGCATTGTTTTTTTATTTAATAATTGTTAGTTAACAAGTCTATATAAAATCAAAGTAATTATGATTTTACTAAGTTTTTCAAAATTTAATATTTATTCTCTAAATATGGGTTTTAAATATTTAGTGGTAAAAAATACTATTCCATTAGTATTCAAATGATGGTGGTCATAATAATATTTTGGAGAAAGTACTGTTTCAGAAAAATCATAAAATTCTACATCATAATTGTGTTTCATTTTAATTGCAAAATTTTTAACTTTATTATGCCCATTCCATTTACCAAATAATGCAGGAGGTATAATTAAAATTACTTTTGATTTATTTTTTAAAGCTAAATCTATTGTTTCTTCTACTCTTAAAATACTTTTTAGAAATCTTTTTTCTGCTATAATAATATTTTTAAAAACCATTTTTTGTCCCTCTGAAACCACTTTAAAATCTATTTTAGTTAACTCTTCTTTTTTATAATTTAATGAGTATGGCTTATGGAAATACCAATTTTTTGCAAATTTTGTTTGTAAATAAGAAATTAATCTCTCTTTTTTATTTTCTGAAGAAAATAAAAAATATCTAAATAGAAAACTAAATCCAAAAGGCTCATAATCAAATGTATTCGAAGATTTTGGCAATGTTTCTGAAAAGAATAAAGGTGGAGAAATAAAATAAATAACTGTTGACGCTTTATTTTTTTTATGATAAAAATAATCAAGGTAAAATAGTTGCTCATTAATACCACATATACCATTTCCTTGACCAATATTAATTATTTTTTTATTTAAAATTTTTTCAACACGTATATGGTTTTTGTGTCTTGAAAAATTTCTTGCATGAGAAATTCCCATAAAAAGCAAATCAAACTCTTCTTTTTCCTTCATTACAAGAAGATTACTTTCTGTTTCAAAGTTTTTAAACTTTTTATTTTTAACAAAACTAGAACTAAAAATTAATATAGCTAAAATTATTAATAGCACAATTATTAAATACACGATAATATGTAATAAAAATTTTTTCATTTTTCAATCACTTATTTCTCATCCAATTGAAAATCTCTTATTAACATCTTTGAAAATTTTTTTACACCTAAATAATTTAGGTGAACTGCATCTTTAAAAAATTCTTTTTTAGAAATTGAATCTATATAATACTTAACATAGTAATTTTCCAGTTTTTTTTGAAAACTTAATTTATTCTGAGGATTGTAATATGGTGCTGTAAAAAACACCACATTTAAATCATTATCTTCAATGTACTTATTCATTTCATTTAATAATTCATTATTTACTTTATATTCTTTACTAAAAGAAAATGTTTCGGCAATGGTGTCTTTGATAGAAAATTGTAAAAAACCAGACTCTTTAGTTTTTTTTCCTTTTAATGTTTTCATAAATTCCTCAAACCCTATCTTAGGGGAGTAATTAATATATCTATAAAAAGGAAAGTAATAATTTAAGTAAAATTGATTATCATATTTTTTAAAATAGTTTTTCACTTTTACATTCCCTATATATGGCATCAAGTAACTAGCACCAATAAAAGATTTTTTCACTTCTTTTGTAATTCCTGATTGGTCAATTTGTATAAAGTATTTTTTTACTTTAAAATCATTATCAATCAATAATTGTAAAGTTAAAAATGTTTCAGAAAGAGGTTGCGCTTCAATTCCTAAATTAATACTTTTTGTTTTACAAATACTATCAATAAGTTTTGTATTAATATTCCATGCAACTCTAGAGGAACCTAAAAATGAATAATCATAGTTTTTCTCCTTTTCTTTAAACACAAATTGTATTTTATTTCTGATTACCTTACTTTTTGTATATACTTGTGTAAAGGTATTATCTAAAATAAATAAGACTACAAGAAATGAAACAATAAATATTAATATCTTTTTAATAAAGTAAATCAAACTTTTATTTATTTAAAATTACACCATTAATTCCAAAATTAGCCCCATCAACCGCCATCAAATTATCATCTTCTAAAATAGAAATATGGTGAAGAGCATCTTTAACTCTTCCTTCTTCTTTAAAAAATAATTTTTCTTTTACCAAAACCTCTTGATACTTAGTTTTTGTTAATGCTATTATCTCATATAGATTAACCCCTGCACCATACCCTTTTCTCCCATCTTGTGCTACTCTATACATTGTATTATTCTCTAAAATAATTTTACCTGCATTTCTATTATTTTCTAATGAATTGGAAATTGGTGATGATGGATGCAATATCCATTTTTCTTTCAATCCACCAGAGTAATACAATTCTAAGGTATCTGTTTTTAGATTCGTAGTCATCCAATAATAAACACCTTCTTTTTCTATAAAAATAGTATCAACAAACTGTTCTCCTTCGAACAAAACAGTATCTAATTCCCATTCATTTGGGAAATTAATTACTTTGTATAACCTAACCTGATTGGATTGATAACTTTCTGGCAATATATAAAACTCTTTATCAACTTTAAAAATATTAGGAAAAGATTGATGAAAAGGCTCTTCTATTATTTTTTGTTGATATTTCCACATTAAACCATCATTACTGGTTGCATACGCTAAATCTGCTCCTTTATTCAATTCCTTATGGTATTCATATTCAAAAAACAGATAATAGGTTTCTTTCTCTTTTATTAAAAAAGGGTCTGCTACTCCACTACACTCTTTATCTTTAATTTGAAACCATTTTTGTTGCGGAATCATTTTGTTTGAAAATTCTAAAATACTTTTATTTGTTTTAAAACTTGTAACTGCCCACCCTTGGCTTTGTGCTTTTAAAACTTTTGATAATTTTAATTTTTGAATGGTTTTTTTTACAAATTTATTGGAATGATTAGATACCCTCATTTTTAAAACCAAATTAAATAGTATAAAAAGCAAATAACAAACAAGAATTAAAAATAATATTAATTTCATATGTTCTTTTCAATAATTAAATAAGCATTACCAACTATAAAATCTTCAATAGGTAATTTTTTATATTTATTTCTAAAACCTTTTTTTTGTTCATCCACAATATTTTGATAAAAAGACTTTGTTTCATCAGTGAAATTGGGATATTCCACTACTCCTTTTTCCAACGGTTTTAAATTTAAAAAAGAAGAATATACTAAAAATTTATATGAAATATTTGTATGGGCATCTAATATTTTAATATACTCAGATATTCTTTTTCTATTAGACATCCCTCTTTTATTTACCATCCATTTGTAAATAAATTCGTTATAAGTAAGAAAATCATACGCAGCTTTAGAATGTGCTCTAAAATAATTATACGGTTCAAAATCTATATGATGTACCATTTTTCCACCAATAGCTAATAATTCAATCATTTTATCAAATGCTAGCTTTGGATTGTAAATTTCTTGAAGTACTTGATTTGATATAATTAAGTCAAATTTTTCTTTATAAAAATTAGTGTTGTTTTTTAAGTTAACATCTTCTATCCCTTTACCATAATCATATTTTATGGGAGGTTTAGGATGTAAGTTTTTATCAAACAAACTAGAAAATACATATTTTTTCTGTTCAGAAATTATTTTTTTATAAACACTTTTTAATAGTTTTTCATTTCTATTGGCATAGAATTTATCGAAACAAACTACTTCTTTGGCTCCATCAAAAAGAAATTGTAATGCTACACCAAAGCTATCTCCTGGTCCAATTTCTAATATTTTTTTTTCTTTGATACTATTTTTATCAAGATTTCCAAATTTCTTATAATCTGAGTACACCTTTTTTAATGTAATTAGCACCTCTTTTTCTGTACTATCAATAAATCGATTTCCAGCAATGTGATTCACTTTTCCTAAAGAAAATTTAATCCAAGTTTTTAGATTTTTTTTTATAGATTTTACTATGAATTTATTTCTTTTGTTCATTATTTTAGCAATACATATCCTTTGTTAAAAAATCTAAATGTAAAATACGCCAATTTTAGTTTTAGTTTTTCTTTACTACTTAAATTTAATTCAACAAGATGATTATAGCAATATAATGCTGTATTAAATTGTTTTTTTTCTAAACATAAACGATATAATTGAATTAATCTAAATTTTAAATATTCTTTAATTATTTCTGTTTCAATATTTTTTTTCTTGTAAATATTAAAAATCTTAAACCTTGCACGTATTTCTGATTCTATCTCAATAGGATTACAAAGCTCTATCTGTTTTGATAAACTATTGGCAGATTGTCTATAAAGTATGGTTGACGTATTTATTAATACTATGTTTGGTTCTGCCAACAACATCCTGATAATAAAATCCCAATCATCTAAGTTAGATATATTTACATCAAATAATTCTTTTTGTTTATTTAAAAAGTTTTTACTCCATAGAACACCAAAAGTATAATAATCAATTTTATCAATGCAATAGTCTATTAAAGGGTTATTAGAAAAAATAGTAGTTTCTTTTGTTATTTCTCCATTTTCATAAAAAGAAATTTTATTTACAATTGCCTCTAAGTTACTGTCTCTATTAATAATTTTAATTTTGTCATTTAAATGATTTGGAAGCATTAAATCATCTGAATCAAAAAATTGAATAAAATTACCTTTAGATTTAAAAAAACCATAATTTCTACACGAATTTGCCCCTTTAATAAGTTCTTTTGGCCTTTTAAAAAAGGCAAAACGAGAGTCTTTTTCTAAAAAAGCAGTAATTAACTGAATTGTATTATCCGTTGAGCCATCATCAACTAAAATACACTCCCAAGTTGTATATTCTTGGTTAAGAATAGATTCTAGTGTTTCTTCAATAAATTGACTAGAATTGAAAGTTGGTATTATTATAGAAACCATAAAGTTAATTTAACATTTTTTTTAATTTATTTTGAAAATAAAAATACCCTTTTTTATTAAAAAAAAATTTATTTAAACCATAAATTAAATACAATCCTAACCTTTTTTTATGACTTATACCCAATTCTTTCTTTAATAACTTAATTGTATTTAATATGTTTTTATCATTATTATGACCTCTGTAGTATGTTTTAATTAAGATAAAATATTTTAATATTAATTTTTTTTTAATATTTTTTTTCTCTTGAGTGTTTAATAGTTTAAAAATCACTTTATAGTAGATAGTCAATGCAAGAAAAAACTTATCTATAAATTTTTTCTTGAAATATCTTTTTTGAGCATTTTCATCATCTCGATAATAGGACTCTGTAATATCTATAGAAAGATATTTGGGCTTTAAAATTTTTAAAAGGCGAATACTAAATTCAACATCTTGAAACATTGGTAAATCTTCATTAAAAGCAATTTTATTTTTTATTAACGAAGATTTATAAATAGGCCTGCTTGTACTCCAAGGAATTTTATCTCCAATAATAAATTCATAAATAGTTTTATCAAGAGAAGCATTAAAAACTTTTCTATTATTATTAATTCTTAACTTTTTTTTATCTGAAAACAACCCCATAGAAAAAACCAACATATCTAAGTGCTTATTTTTTTCAAAATAATTAACACGAATTTCTAGACTTTTATCTATAAAAATATCGTCAGAATCCATAAAAATAAGATAATCACCTTTAGCAATTTTCATTCCATAATTTCTACAGGCATTAGCTCCTTTTTTCTTTTCTTTGGGTCTTTGGTAATACTGAATACGTTTGTCTTTTTTTAGATATGTACCCATTACTTCCTTTGTATTATCTGTACTACCGTCATCAACCACAATACATTCCCATTCTTTATAAGTTTGTGTTAACACAGAGTCTAAGGTATCTATAATTAGATGTGCCCTGTTATATGTTGGTATGATTATTGAAACTAAGGAAGAATTCATAAAAATTAAAATACATTATACAAGTTACAACTAATAAACATCTATTTTTTCCCATTCTTTTGGAATAATTGAGTTAGGATATTCAGAATTAATTTTAAATCCTAACCAATATTTTGGTGATAAAACTCTTTTAGCATTACTTAAATATGCAGCCCACCACGAAAAAGAACTATTTGCGGTAATAATAATTTCTGCAGTTAATAGTATTTGAAAATCTATAATTAGACTATTTGAAATAAATAATCCTTTTTGCTTTAAATTTTTCTTTACAAATTCAATATCATCACTAATATAAATTATTTGGTATGTATCTAGGTTTTCTATTTTAGAAAATGCATTATAATAGTATGAAAGAGGTAGCGTCATATTTATCCCTCCTAACCTTTCGTCTCCATAATTAATATAATCTGTTCTTCTAATATGAACTGCTATTATTGGTTTTTTACTCAGGTTAAAATAACTTCGAACATTAATTAAGAGCTTCTTTTTTATTTTAAAATTATCTTTTATCAATTCTTTATTTTCTTTAAAAAATAACTCAGATTGGAAATATCCAACGTATTTACAGTTTTTATCTGTTAATGTTAAAAGGTTCTTTTGAATATTTTCTCCATGATGTACTTTCTTTTTAGTTTTTTTACGGATAATTTTATACAAAAGAAGTAAAAATCTATTTTTTGTTTTATTAAAGCTTCTTAATTCAAAAAACTCTACTAATAAAAACTTTACTCTTGACTCATCTAAAAAAAACTGTGTGTTTTGTTTTTTTGCTAGATTTAAAATGAAAGCATACTGAAACATATGGTTTCCAAACCTATCTGATAACCTTATACCTACCATAACTTACTTTTCTTTATTTTTTCCTTTTAAATAATTTAGATTCATTTTGTATCTTTATAGAAAACTTGTTTACTTTTATCAAAACGTATAACAACAGGTCTATCTAAAAGCTTATTAATTTTAGATTGAATTTTATTAGCTAATGGGATAATATTTAAAAGCCTTGTTTTTTTTAAAATTTTGTTAAGTTTATTTAATTCCTCAATCTTATTAATAACCCTTATTATTATTTTTGCGTGTCTATTTTTATTTAAAATAGTTTCTACTTCTTTAATATAATCATCATAAAACTCTAAAGATAATTGATTTTTTGAACGTACTCTAAAACCACCTACAAGTGCATTGGTTACATACAGTTTTTCATATTTAAAAAAACGATTCCACAACTCCATATCACCAGCAAGTTTTAATTTTTTATTGATATAACCTCCACTTTGATTCCATAAACTTCTTTTCCAAAAAGTAGATTCTTGCTGTATCCATTTATAATTCCCCATCCAAAAATCATATTTTGACCAACGTTTAAAGTTAGAAGCTTCTATCGTTCTTCCTTTCTCGTCTATAGTTGTTGGCAACCCTTGTAACCAGTTTACTTTAGGAAGATTTAAAATTTCATTCACTGTAAATAATGATTTTTCATGTAATAAATCATCACTATTTAACCAACCCATAATTTCACCTGTAGATTTTGAAAAACCTTTTTGGAGGGCATCATACAATCCACTATCAGGTTCACTTAGCCAAAACGTTAATTTATCTTCATATTTTTTAATAATTTCTAAACTACCGTCAGTACTTCCTCCATCTATAATAATATATTCTAAATTCGGATAATTTTGATTTACTATAGATTTTATCGTCTCTTCTAGATATTCAGCACCATTATAATTGGGTGTTATGATTGTTATTTTTGAATAATTCATTTTAGTGTTTATCCTATGATTTAAAATTTATTCATTACTTCAACAACTCTATAAACATCCTCTTTAGTATGAAAAAATGAAATAGGTAAACTTAATGTTGTTTCATGTATTTTTTCTGCTATAGGTGTTTTTTGAGTATCTAAGATACCTTTCATTGCCTTTTGTTTATTGGGTGTAATAGGATAATGTATTTCAGTTTTAATATTATTTTTAAGTAAATACTCTTTTAATTGATTTCTTTTAGAATGTCTGATATTAAAAATATGATAAACATCATCATACTCTTTTTGAACTACTGGTTTTATAAAATCTGCCTTCAAGTTTCCTAAATATATAGCAGCTAAATTTTTCTTATGTCCATTTATTTTTTCTAAATATTTTAATTTTATGGATAAAAAAGCGGCTTGTATTTCATCTAAACGAGAATTAACTCCTACCAATTCATTATAATATTTCTTTTTAGAGCCATAATTCCGTAAAGTTTTAATGGTTTCTGCTATTTCTTTTTGTTGGGTAGTAATCGCTCCTCCATCAGCCAAAGCTCCTAAGTTTTTTGTTGGATAAAAACTAAACGCACCAATATCACCCCAATTACCCGCTTTTTTATTTTTATAGGTTGCTCCGTGTGCTTGTGCACAATCTTCAATCACTTTTAACTCGTTCTTTTTTGCAATCGAATTAATGGTATCCATTTCGCACATTTTACCATATAAATGTACTACCATAATAGCTACTGTTTTCTTTGTGATTTTTTCTTCAATTTTTTTTGGATCTATATTATAGGTATGTATATCTGGCTCTACCAAAACAGGAATTAATCCGTTTTGAAGAATCGATAGAATAGTAGCTATATAAGTATTTGATGGAACAATTACTTCTGCCCCTTTTGTAAACTGAAAAGTTTTTAAAGCAAGGGTTAAGGCATCTAGACCATTAGCGACACCTACACAATAATTAGTGTTACAAAAAGTTGCAAATTCTTTTTCAAAAGTACTTACTTTCTTTCCTAAAATATACCAACCAGACTCTAGTGTTTCATTAAAGGCATTTCTAAATTCTGTGAAAAAAGGAGCGTTTACTTTTTTTAAATTTTCGTATTCTATCATCTTAATTTACCTATAAGGCATGTAAATATAATCGTTTTCATCATAATATTCTGATGCAAAAACCATTAAAATAGCATCCTCAGAAAAATCATACATCGTATGCCAATCTTCTGGTTTTAGGATTAAGCATTTACTAGGAACATCTAATTCAAAGACTTCTTCTTTAATACCATTATTACTTTGAATAATACAAGTTCCTTTAATACAAACCGCAGCCTGTACGGTTTTATGATGACGGTGACCTCCTCTTTTAGATTTATCAACCCCATAAATATAAAAAACTCTTTTAATCTCAAAAGGAAGTGTTTTTTCAATTACCGTAAGGTTTCCTCTTTTATCAGTAAATGTTTTTAAATCTAAAATATTTGCCATTTTTTTAATCTTATATAGTAAGGAGACAATGTATGTTTTATTTTTTTACCTGAAAAATTAAAACAAATAAAATTAGTTAAAAAGAAATAAATAGAAGAGGTATTCAATATAAATTGTAATGCAGACACATTTTTTACACTCTGAATTCTTTTGATATTTAGATCATTAGCTCCTCCTTTTTTTTGTAATGCTGCTATATATGGGTTATAAATCATTTTTATTTCACTTAAGGATATCGTTTTTAAGGCATCATATTCATACAAGCCTAAAGTATATAAATACTTATTAAATTTTCTGAAATGATGATAATGATAAAAAATTAGTTTTTCATCATCAACCAATACTTCATTTTCTCTCTTTGAAATTTGATATTGTCCAACATTCCATGGAGCTAAACCAACTCCTTTTTCTGTGAGTATTTTTATTTTTTTTGAAAATAATTCTTCAAAACTATCCAAATATTTTTGATCGGCAAATCTATTCCCCTCTTGCCTATCATAACACCAATCTAGACATTTTTCTAACCACCATTGTAAACATTCTTTACCTGTTGTATCATTTCTAAATGACTGAAAACTAACATTGAATTCACCATAAATATCTAAATGTTTTAAGTTGCTAGTGAATTTATGAGGTGTTATTTGAATAGAGAAGTCTTTAAACTTATCAAAAATTAATTTTGGGTCATTAAAAAAAAGAATATCTGCATCTAGTGATGTAATGTGCTCAATGGATGGATAGTTCTCTAAAATGTATAAGGGCAACGCGGGGCTCAATGTAAAATAATATTCTACAATACTCCTGTTGTTTTTTGCAATGAGTAGGTCTTTATTCCAAGTTTCTAACTGGGTTAAAGTTATTATTTCTATTTCTTTATAGTTATTTTGATAAAAATAATCTTCTGTTTCTTTATCTAAACACAAGACAAATAACTTAAAAGGCATTGAAGAATGCTTTTTCAAGGAATCTAACAAAACCAAACCTCTACTTAAATAATTGCTATCAAAAAGTGTTGCGAAATGGTACATTTATTTTATTGCTTCAACGTATAATGAATCTGGTTTTCGTTTTTCATTACCGATGACATCTAAATCTTTGTATTTTTCCCAATTAGGTATTGAACTTTCAAATGCAGAAGTAATTTTCACATTTTTAAAACCAATCTGTTCTAGTAATTCTACAATTGAATGTCTATCATACATCCATTGATGAATTTCTCCAGAAAGCCGAAACCTACCCAACTGTTCGTATTTTGAAATGGGTTGAGTTTTTTTAACAGGAAATATCAATTTTCTTATTTTCTTTTTTATCCTTGAAAGTATTGTTTTTTTTCTAGGTTGGACTTTATGTTTTTTTTCTTTCAGATTCTTTAAGTGATTTTCTCTATAATTCTTAAATTCATATCCTACTCTTTCTGCTATAAATTTTTCATTTGTAATTTCATCAGAATTCCATAATTTCCCCATTTCGCCACCACTACTAGGGCGAACTAATTGATCTATCAGTTCTATTACAGTCCAGTCATAGTTTGCTTTATTTATTTCTGATGTATCTTGAAGAACCGTATTTAAAGCATTTATATATGATTCAACAATTTGTTCTAAATCAGGAATTACTATTCTTATAACTCCATCTACAGCCATAACCCGATAACATTCTTTAAGAAAGTTTTTAGCATCATCTTTATTAAAGTGCTCTAGAACGTGCGAATGATACAGAACGTTAAACTTATTATTTGAAAAAGGGATTCCTTCTAATAAATTATGAGCAATCACATACTCATTATTTGAAGTAAAATCTATATTAGTCCAGTCAGAGTGATATCTACTACCACATCCTAAATTTAATAATTTCATTTATAAATTTTTATTTAAAAAAGGTGTTCTTACTTTTTCTTTAATGTAATAATAATACTTTGTCCTGTTTTTGATTTATTTTTTATAGCTCTAAATTTGAAATACCTATATACAAAGTTACTCTTATACAATTTATACAACTTATTTGCTTTTTCTACAAATGCTACATTTTTTGTACTTCCGTCAATCCATTTTAAGGGATAGTTATCTTTTTTCTTGAGTTCATATTGAATTTGCGCTTTATAAGCATACACTTTATGTACATCTTGTAACTCTTCTTCATGAACATCTACCACATCAAAAGAATATTTTTTTGCTAAAAAGCGTAATGATTCTTCCTTCCATAAAATAGTATGATGTGGAGGTAAATTAAATGTATAATTGGCTATTTTAGAAATAAAACCATTATTATTTGGTACAGCAATTACAAATTTTCCATCCGGTTTTAAAACTTGGTATATAGCCTTAAGAAAAGTCTCTAACTCTGTTAAATGCTCTAGTACTTGAAACAAACAAACCAAATCATATTTTTCTGTATTTTTATTGGCATGATTTTGAATTGTTTCTTGAATTACATTAATATTATCTTTTTTAGCCAACTCAACAGCTTTCGTACTTAACTCTAGACCCTGATAATCAACTTTTTTTGTAATTTTTGAGTGCAAAACACCTCTACCACAGCCAATATCTAAAATCTTCATACCATCTTCAATGTAATTTTGAACGTAATCGTATTCTGTTTTCCCTGGATGTAAATAATACCAATCTAATTTCCCTAATTCAGAATAAAATTTATCACCTCCTGCTAAATCAGTATCAAAAAACTCAAGTGAGCAATTATTACATGTATATAGGTCAACTGTATCTTTATATAGTTCTTCAGAAGTATCAACAACATCATTCCATAACTTCTTTAAATCTTCCTTTTTATAAGAATCAATATCACTTAAATTTTTATTATTACATAAAATACAATCCATCTTATTTTTTTTTAAAAATTACTATTTTAAAATCACATTGCAAAGTATTATCAATTGTAATCTTATTTTCTGCATACGAATGGTCAATAAGTACAAGCTCATATTCATTTTTCATATAATCAATTAATTTTGGTAACGAAAAAAACCAGTTACACAATTTAGTTGCATAAAATTGAGGATCAACATTTTGTACAGAAACAATATCTTTATCAGTTTCATTTATTGAGAGTCTATCAATAACAATATATTGAGCACTTAATTGTTTAAGTTCTTTAAGTAATTCATAAGGTTTCTCTATATATTGCAAAACACCGCTTAACAAAATAATATTTGGTTTTATAATTTTCGCACTCTCTTCAATCGTATAGAAAAATTTTAATTCTTTATTTTCAAAATGATGTTTTCCAGAAGTTACAAAATGATCTTGCTCAATAATACACCAATTAATCGTTTTCACCCCTTCTAAAAAAAGTTTGGATTGAAAATAAGAACTACCAAGACTTCCTCCAAAATCAAGTAAATTAAGTTCTCCTTTATTAAATATAATTGATTTTTGTAAAAAAGAGAGCAACACCCAGTTGTATTGTACTTTATCAAAAAGTACTCCATCTCGTTCAAAAACAGCTTCTCCTTTTTTTAATTTCAGTAACGATTTTTTACATTTTTCTAAAATATGTTTTCCTTCATAACCAATTGAATATTTTTCTGCTTCTGCCCAAGAATCATAAATTCCGCTCCAACCAAATTTTTCTTCTTTTATCTCTTCATTTCGATATTTTTTAAACCGTATCTTAATCTTTTTTATAAAATTCATTTTTTATTCAATAATTTATCTAAATTAAACTCCAATTACAAGGTAAAATAACACAACCATAATCAGTTCCCTGATATCTCTGAAGATTAGAACCTGTTTCTTCAATTCTAAAATTTACAATATCTTCTAAAAAAGTAATCATTTCTTTATTTGGTATATGATAACCTATTGATACTCTATAAATATTTGGCACTAAAACTCCAATAGGTAGGTGGGCTTCAATACTAAGATATAAGTCTGTTTTTACTAAATCTTTTACATCTTTTTCTGAAGAAAAAACAATACGATTATATTGATCTTTAACACTAAAACCAATAGAGGTATAATCAATCTCTCTCTCATTAATTTTAAGCTTTATATGAATTTTAATTTTATCATCAAAAACAAAAACATTAGATAATATATTCTCTTCATTAAGTATAGAAACCTCCAAAATATCAGAATTAAGTTTTGGCTTTTTATTTATATAAGAAATAATATCATTAGTTTTTCCTTCCTTTAAATAAAATCTTATACCTTTTTCTGTTTCTCCTTCAAAAACATTTATTCCATTCTCTAAAACAACGATTTTAGTACACAGACTTTTTACCGCCGCCATATTATGACTGACAAACAACACCGTTCTGCCTTCTCCTCTAGAGATATCTTGCATTTTACCAATAGCTTTCTTTTGAAACTCTGCATCACCAACCGCTAAAACTTCATCAATAATTAAAATATCAGGTTCTAAATGGGCTGCCACTGCAAAAGCCAAACGAACTGTCATACCAGAAGAATATCTTTTTACAGGAGTATCAATATAACGTTCACAACCAGAAAATGCAATAATTTCATCTAATTTGGCTGCTATTTCTTTTTTAGTCATCCCAAGAATAGCACCGTTTAAAAACACATTTTCTCTACCTGTCATTTCTGGGTGAAAGCCTGTACCAACTTCTAGTAAAGAAGCTATACGTCCTTTTGACTTTATACTTCCTGTTGTTGGTCCTGTTACTTTGGCTAAAATTTTTAACAAGGTAGATTTACCTGCGCCGTTTTTACCAATAATACCTAAAATCTCTCCTCTTTTTACTTCAAAATTAATATCTTTTAAAGCCCACACATATTCTGAGGTTCCTTTGGTGCTTCTATCATTAGAATCACCAACTTTTAAATATGGATCTTCTTTTCCTCTAATACTAGCCCACCATCTATTTAAATCGTGACTTATTGTACCTGTACCAACTGTTCCTAAACGATATTGTTTGGAAAGATTTTCTACCGCTAAAATTATATCATTCTTCATCTTAAATCGTATCTATAAAACTCTTTTCTGTTTTATTAAAAACTAATAACCCTAGAAAAAACAAGACTATTGATATTCCAAACATATAACCAATTTTTAAAATTGAAATTGACCCAGTTCCAAAAACGATATTTCTAAATGTTTCAATGACTGTTGTCATTGGATTGTACTCTATAAATAAAGAAACTATTGGATAATCTTGCATTTTTTCTTTTGCAATACTTACTGGATACACTACTGCAGATAAATACATCAATAATTGCACACCAAAACTGACTAAAAAAGTTAAATCTCTATATTTAGTAACCATCGATGAAATAATCATTCCCAATCCTAAACCCATCATTCCCATCGAGATTATTAAAATTGGCAAATACAATATAGACATAGAAATTGCTAATTCCATTCCGTTGAATACATAATACCCGTAGAAAAAGATTAAAATCACTAACTGAATTCCAAATTTTAATAAGTTTGAAACCACAATAGACATTGGCATTATCACCCTTGGAAAATATACTTTCCCAAAAATAGCTTCATTCTTTTTAAAGGTATCAGATGTATTAATCAAACAATCTTTAAAATAATTCCAAGCAGTAATACCTGTTAAATTAAATAAAAAATTCGGAATTCCATTTGTAGGAATTTCAGCAATAGTATTAAAAACCAATGTAAAAATAACCGAAGTAAATAAAGGCTGAATAATATACCATAAGGGCCCTAAAACTGTTTGTTTATATAATGTAATTACATCTCTTTTCACAAAAAGAATTAACAAATCTCTATATTGCCAAACTTCTTTTAAGTTTAAGTCTAATACATTATTTTTTGGGGAGATTTCGAAAAGCCAATCTTCTTTTTTCATTTATAAAAAACTATATTTTTTTACTTAAAACATTACCCACAAATATAATTTTTCTCAAACAAGTAACCATACATTCAAAGGAATAATTTACTTTTGATTTTCAAAAAAACAACACAATGAAAAAACAACTTATTGAGTGCGTACCAAACATTAGCGAAGGGCGCGATATAGCCAAAATAAATACCATTGCCAACGTAGTAACAACTGTAGATGGCATTAAATTATTAGATATAGATCCTGGAGCAGCAACCAACAGAACGGTCATTACCTTTGTTGGCGAGCCTAAACAAGTTATTGAAGCTGCATTTTTACTGATACAAAAAGCCGCAGAATTAATAGATATGAGTAAACAAACTGGTGAGCACCCTCGGTTTGGAGCAACAGATGTATGTCCGTTAGTACCCATTTCTAATATTTCTTTAGATGAAACGGCAACATATGCACATCAATTAGGAAAACGTGTGGGAGATGAACTCGGTATTTCTGGTTATTATTATGAAAACGCCGCAATAGTTCCTGAAAGAAAAAATTTAGCCACCATTCGCTCTGGTGAATACGAAGGTTTGAAAAATAAATTGTCAGATAGTCATTGGAAAACCGATTTTGGACCAACAACATATAACGACAAAGTAAAATCTGCTGGAGTTACCGCAATTTCTGCGCGTGATTTTTTAATTGCTTATAATGTAAACCTAAACACTACTTCTACCCGTAGAGCGAATGCGATTGCTTTTGATATCCGAGAAAATGGAAGAGCAAAAACAGAAAACGGAAAAGCATCAGGTAAAAAAATACTAGACGCAAACGGAGAAGTTGTACGGGTTCCTGGTAAGTTAAAAGCTGTAAAAGGGATTGGTTGGTATATTGATGAATACGGAATTGCACAAATTTCTTACAATTTAACCAATATCAGCATCACTTCAATGCATGTTGCTTTTGATGAAACCGTAAAAGTTGCCACAGAGCGTGGTTTGCGAGTTACAGGATCCGAATTAATAGGGTTGATTCCGTTACAAGCCATGTTAGATGCTGCAGATTTCTTTCTTAAAAAACAAGAGCGTTCACTTGGGATAGCTGAATCTGAAAAAATAAAAATTGCCGTAAAATCTTTAGGTTTGGACGATTTAAAACCTTTCAATCCGCAAGAAAAAATCATAGAATATGTGATGAAAGACAGTGCTAAACGCTTAATTGATTTTACCTTGACTGATTTTGCTGATGAAACTGCTGGCGAATCTATGGCTCCAGGTGGCGGAAGTATTGCCGCCTATGTTGGGGTTTTAGGAGTTTCTTTAGGTACAATGGTTGCCAACTTATCGGCACACAAAGCGGGTTGGGACGATACATGGGAGTTTTTCTCAGAATGGGCAGAAAAAGGGCAAGCCTATAAAAATAAATTACTCTTTTTAGTGGATGAAGATACCAACTCATTCAATAAAATTATTGAAGGTTTTAGAATGCCAAAAACAACATCCGAAGAAAAAGAAATTAGATTGCAAGCTATTCAAAACGCTACAAAATATGCTACTGAAATTCCTTTTCAAGTAATGCAAACTGCCTACAATTCTATGGAAGTAATGCAAGCAATGCTTAAAAACGGACTCCAAAGTTCATTGTCTGATGCTGGTGTGGGAATATTGTGTGCTCGTGCAGCTGTTGTTGGTGCGTATTTTAATGTTCGTATCAATGCAAAAGATATAAAGGATAAGAAATTTGTTGATGCTATTCTTAAAAAGGCAAAAAATGTGTATGATAAAATGATTGCTTTAGAACAAGAAGTGATGCATTTTATGGATAGCCAGATATAGTGATTTCTTATTAACTACGTCATTGCGAGTTACACGAAGCAATCTCTTTTATTTATCAAACACAGATTACTTCGTCATTCTTCCTCGTAATGACGTATTTACAAACCACTGCAAGAGAACTAAAGAACAAGAAGTGATGCGTCTTACGGATAGCCAGATATAGTAATTTCTTACGATTATTACTAAGTACGTCATTGCGAGTTACACGAAGCAATCTCTTTATTTATCAAACAACAGATTACTTCGTCATTCTTCCTCGTAATGACGTATTTACAAACCATTGCAAGAGAACTAAAGAACAAGAAGTAATGCGTTTTATGGATAGCCAGATATCGTAATTTCTTACGATCATTACTAAGTACGTCATTGCGAGTTACACGAAGCAATCTCTTTATTTATCAAACA
>CAZZPG010000012.1:0-2535 GCA_964655975.1 uncultured Flavobacteriaceae bacterium | reverse complement strand
ACAGATTACTTCGTCATTCTTCCTCGTAATGATGTATTTACAAACCATTGCAAAAGGCATAAAGGATAAGAAGTGATCGTTTTTATGAGATTCCTGCCTTCGCAGGAATGACAATTAAATGAGAATTATCTAAAACTCTGAATTGCCAACTCATACCCTTTTAACCCACAACCAATAATAATTCCTGCTGCATTAGCAGAAATATAAGAATGGTGTCGAAAATTTTCTCTTGCATACACATTAGATATATGTACTTCAATCACAGGCGTTTTAATCGCTTTCACAGCATCACCAATGCCAATTGAGGTATGCGTATATGCTGCAGCATTTAGTATAATTCCATCGAAATCAAAACCAACTTCATGTAATTTATCTATGATTTCTCCTTCTATATTAGATTGAAAATAAACTAATTCTATATCAGAATTTTCCTCCTTTAGATTATTAAAATAGGCAACAAAAGAAATTGAACCGTAAATTTCTGGCTCTCTTTTACCTAATAAATTTAAATTAGGACCATTAATAATGATAAGTTTCATATATAATTTTTGAGTTGTAAATATAAACTTTATTTTTAGCAAATGAAATGGCAACACGCATTAAAAGATTATCAACTTTTTTTACAAATAGAAAGAGGACTTTCCATTAATAGTATTGAAAGCTACAGTCTTGATGTAAAAAAATTGATTTCTTTTTTAGATGATAAAAAAATCAACACCTCTCCTATTATTATTGATAACGAAACGATACAGCAATTTATTTATGAAATTGCAAAAAGCAGTAATCCTCGGAGTCAGGCAAGAATTATTTCTGGGTTACGCAGTTTTTTTGATTTTTTAATTTTTGAAGATTACCGAAAAGAAAATCCTACAGATTTAATTGAAACGCCAAAAATTGGACGAAAATTACCTGATTCTTTATCAGAAGAAGAAATAGACAAACTAATTGCTGCGATAGACCTAAGCCATCCACAGGGAGAAAGAAACCGAACGATTATAGAAACACTATACGGTTGTGGCTTACGAGTTAGCGAATTGATTACACTACAAATTTCTGATTTATTTTTTGATGAAGGCGTTATACGCGTTCTCGGAAAAGGGAACAAACAACGTTTTGTACCAATACACCAGTCTACCAAAAAATACATACTTTTTTATATGGATGATATCCGTAGACATATTTTGCCTAAAAAAGATTTTGAGGACACGCTATTTTTAAATAGACGAGGTAGTGGCTTAAGCCGCCAAATGATTTTTATGATTCTAAAAGATTTGGCAACTAAAATTAATTTAAAAAAGAAAATAAGTCCACATACATTGCGCCATTCTTTTGCGACACATCTATTAAAAAATGGAGCTAATCTAAGTGCTATACAACAATTATTGGGGCATGAAAGTATTACTACCACAGAGATTTATGTTCATTTAGACAAAAGTCATCTCGCAGATGTTGTGGCTAAATTTCATCCAAGGAAATCGCACTAAAAAAGGTTTCTTTTTCGGGAACGAAACTAAAGTGCTATGATCTGCAAAGTAGGTAAGTTTGTTAGCAGATTGGAAAACCTGCCTCGGTAAATATGTAGTACTCATCAGATGACTTGAAGTCATCCGATGAGTATTACTTTTATTAAAAATTATCTCGCAACATTTACTGCTCTAGTTTCTCTAATTACAGTAACTTTTACTTGACCAGGATACGTCATATCATTTTGTATTTTTTGAGAAATACTAAATGATAATTCTGCAGCTTTGGCATCGTTTACTTTCGCACTTTCTACCATTACACGCAACTCACGTCCTGCTTGAATTGCATATGCTTTTTGCACTCCTGTAAATCCGAAGGCAATATCTTCCAAGTCTTTTAATCGTTGTATGTAAGAATCTAGTACTTGACGTCTTGCGCCTGGTCTTGCGCCCGAAATAGCATCGCACACTTGTACAATCGGTGCGATTAAGGTTTTCATTTCTATTTCATCATGGTGTGCCCCTATTGCATTACAAACATCTGGTTTTTCTCCATATTTTTCCGCCCATTTCATACCCAATAAGGCGTGTGGCAGTTCACTTTCTTCATCTGGTACTTTACCAATATCATGTAATAAACCTGCTCTTTTTGCAACTTTAGCATTCAAGCCCATTTCTGCTGCCATAATACCACAAAGATTTGCTACTTCACGAGAGTGTTGTAATAAATTTTGTCCGTAAGAAGAACGGTATTTCATTCGTCCAATTACTTTTATCAACTCTGGATGTAAACCATGGATTCCTAAATCAATCACTGTACGTTTACCAACGGCAATAATTTCTTGATGAATTTGTTTTTCTGTTTTCTTTACAACTTCTTCAATTCTTGCAGGATGTATTCTTCCGTCAGTTACTAATTTATGTAATGACAAACGAGCAACTTCTCTTCTAACTGAATCGAAACAAGATAAGATAATGGCATCAGGCGTGTCATCAACAATAATCTCTACACCTGTTGCAGCTTCTAAAGCTCTAATATTACGTCCTTCTCTACCAATAATTCTACCTTTAA
>CAZZPG010000011.1:0-20562 GCA_964655975.1 uncultured Flavobacteriaceae bacterium | reverse complement strand
GATGATGTTACTTTGATACAAAAAAATAAAGTAGGATTGGTTTTAGGAACAGGAAAATACTTAAAAAACGGAAGGGTAAATTTGTATTTTATCTATAGAATTAATGCTACTGTTAAACTATTTAAAGCCAATAAAATAGATTTTGTTTTAGTTAGTGGAGATAATGGAAATACCCAATATGATGAGCCTTCAGATTTTAAAAAAGCATTGATATTAAAAGGAATACCAGAAAGTAAAATATTTTTAGATTACGCAGGTTTTAGAACCTTAGATTCTGTAGTAAGAGCAAAAGAAATTTTTGGACAAACAGAAATTACGATTATTTCTCAAAAATTCCATAACGAAAGAGCTATTTATTTAGCAGAATATAAAGGAATAAATGCCGTTGGATTTAATGCAACAGATGTATTTGGTAGATATGGATTTAAAGTAAAATTAAGAGAGTATTTAGCAAGAACAAAGGTTTTTGTTGATATTCTTTTTAATATACAACCCAAGTTTTTAGGAAAAAAAATTAATATCAAATAAGTAGTTTATTGGAAGTAAGAACCATTTTATCTATAATTATAGTTTTGTTACTGAGTATTTCAGTAGCATTTTTTCAATATTTTTATAAAAATAAAGATAAACGTAAGGTTACTATCTTATTATTCTTTTTACGTGTATTAAGCTTGTTTTTATTAGGATTATTATTGATAAACCCTGTTATTAAAAAAAGAGTTATCCAAAATAGTAAACCAGTTTTAGCTGTTTTGGTTGATAATTCACTGTCAATAAAGTTCTTTAAAGCAGGTAAAAAAGTAAAAGAGATTGTAACAAAAATACAATCTAATAAAAAACTACAAAACAAATTTAATGTCAGTTATTTTTCTTTTGGTAGTTCTTTGCAAGTACTAGACTCGTTGCCTTTTAATAAAACTCAGACTAATATTTCTGAAGCCATTTTATCAGTAAATAAATTGTATAAAAAAGAAAAAGGGGGCATTGTACTACTTTCTGATGGAAACCAAACTATTGGAAATGATTATAAATTCTTAACATCAAAAAAAATGATATATCCTTTGGTTGTTGGTGATACAACCAAATATAAAGATATAAAAATTACGCAGTTAAATGTAAATAAATACAGCTATATAAAAAATAAATTCCCTGTAGAAACGATACTTTTTTATGAAGGAAATAAATCTGTAACTACTCAATTTTCTATTTATTATAAAGGAAAAAGTGTTTTTAGTAAAAAGGTTAATTTTTCGCCATCAGAAAACTCAAAAACTATTACTGCTACTTTAGTATCTCTTAAGAAAGGATTACAATATTATACAGCATCAATAAAAAAAATTGATAATGAGAAAAACACCAAAAATAATCGAAAATCGTTTTCTATTGAAGTAATAAATGAGCAAACCAATATATTGATTTTATCCTCTATATTACATCCAGATTTAGGTACATTAAAAAAATCTATAGAAAGTAACAAACAACGTTCAGTTACTATTAAGTTGATACATGAATTTAAAGAGCAATTAGCTGATTATCAGTTAGTTGTTTTGTTTAATCCAAATTTGTCTTTTAAGAAGATTCTGCAAGAAATTAAACAGAAAAATAGAAATTATTTTATCATTTCTGGAGAAAAAACAGATTGGAATTTTATTAAAAATCAATATTTAGGATTTACTAAAAATAGCATCCATCAAACAGAAAATTACGGAGCTGTTTATAACGATGGATTTTTAACTTTTTTTCAAAAAGATATTGGCTTTTCTCAGTTTCTTCCTTTAAAAGATTTGTATGGAGAGGTCAGCATTTCTAAACCACATCAAACATTATTATATCAACAAATAAACGGTATAAAAACACAACAACCTTTACTGGCAACCTCGGAACTTAACGGACAAAAATCGGCAATTTTATTTGGTAATGGATTATGGAAATGGAGAGCTTCTAGTTTTTTAAAAACCAACTCTTTTGAAAATTTTGATGTGTTTATTGGCAACTTGGTGCAGTATTTAGCATCTACAAAAAAGAGAAATCGATTAACAGTTTCTGCAAAAACAATTTATCCTGCCAACTCAAAAATTACCATTACAGCATTTTATGTAGATAAAAATTATCAATTTGATGCAAGAGCTTCTTTATGGTTACATTTAACGAACTCGGTAACTAAAGAGATTAAGAAATTACCATTTTCTTTGGTTAATAGTGCGTATCAAATTGAATTAGAAAATGAATCGTCAGGAAATTATACTTATAAAGTGTCTGTTGATGGTCAAAAAATTAATCGTTTTGGGAGGTTTAAAATTACTGATTATCAAGTAGAAGAACAATTTACTAATGCCAATAAAGAAGAACTTCAAAAAATGACAGATAAGACAGGTGGAAATCTGTATTTTGTGCATCAAGAAGATATGATGATAAAAGATTTAATTACTGATACATCATATTTTACAACTCAAAAATCAACCATAAAAGAGCAAAATTTAATTGATTGGAAATGGATTTTGTTTTTAATCATTGTATTGTTAGCAGCAGAATGGTTTATTAGAAAATATTACGGAAAAATATAAAAAGCATCAACTTTAATTGTAAATTTGATAAAAATAATAAAAAACAATAAAAATGAATAATAGACAACCACAATTAGATTTAAAATTACCAAAAGGTGCAATTTTTTTCGGAATATTAGCAATTATAGCCATTATTGTTATATCAAAATCAACCGTAACTATAAAATCAGGTCAAGCAGGAGTTTTATATAGAACTTTTGGTGGCGGAGTTGTAACAGACGAGCCTCCTATGGGAGAGGGTTTTCAATTTGTAGCACCTTGGAACAAGGTATTTATCTACGAAGTGCGTCAGCAAGAACTTTTTGAAAAAATGCAAGTATTATCTTCAAACGGATTAGAAATTCAGTTAGAAGCCTCTGCTTGGTTTCAGCCACAATCAGAAAAATTAGGGTCTTTACACCAAGAAAAAGGAGAGAATTATATTGGTAGAGTGATACAACCTGCAATTCGTTCTGCAGCAAGATCTGTAGTGGGGCGTTATACGCCAGAGCAATTGTATTCTTCTAAGAGGGATGTAATTCAGACAGAAATTTTTGAAGAAACAAAGAAAATTTTAGACAAACAATATGTACAATTAAATGAGGTTTTAGTAAGAGATGTAACCTTACCATCTACTATAAAAAATGCAATTGAGCGTAAATTAAAGCAAGAACAAGAATCTTTAGAGTATGAGTTTAGGTTAGTTACAGCTCAAAAAGAAGCTCAAAAACAAATTATTGAAGCAAGAGGAAAGGCAGATGCTAATAAAATTTTAAGTGCTTCTTTAACAGATAAAATTTTACAAGACAAAGGTATTGAAGCTACTATTAAGCTTTCTCAATCTGCTAATAGCAAAGTAATTGTAATTGGTTCTGGTAAAAGTGGAATGCCTATTATTTTAGGAAATCAGTAAAAAAAACTAGACTACTTTTTCGGTAGAAAGGCTGTCTAATAAATAAATTATTAATGGTTAGCGATATTAATGATTATTACTAGTACAATTTTGTAACTATTTTTGTTTTATTAATAATTATTGTATCGCTTTAGAGTTCTTAATTTTAAAAAGTAACAAATTTAGAGAGTGTTGCTAAATTCTTATAAAAAAAACACAAGCGATTAATTTATTAAGCAAAGTTTAGAATATTAGAAAAGCCCTTTATTCCATTTTCATAGAAAGTTCTAACCAGCGTTCTTCTTTTTCTTCTAAATCGGTAATAATTTGTTGTAATTCTTCAGATTTTTTGGTGATTTCATTGGGTAAAAAAAGCACTTTTAAAAAACCTTCTTCTATTGATGATTTTCTTTTCTGTAAACGTTCAATATTAATTTCTAGTTTTCCAAACTCTCTATTTTCATTAAAATTTAATTTTCCTTTTTGAGAGGTTTTTACACGAGTATCTTTGTTTATTTTTTTATGGATTTCTTTAGGCTTAGAATCTTCATAGGCTCTAAAATCTGAATAATTACCAGGAAAAATATCTATTTTTCCTTTGCCTCTAAACACAAATAATTCATCAACAATTTTATCCATAAAATACCGATCGTGAGAAACTACAAGTAGGTTTCCAGGAAAATCTAATAAAAAATTTTCTAAAACGTTTAGTGTAATTACATCTAAATCATTAGTAGGTTCATCAAGAATTAAAAAATTAGGATTCTGAATTAAAACAGCACATAAATATAAGCGTTTTTGCTCGCCTCCACTTAATTTTTCTACAAAATCATATTGTTTTTTTTTATCAAATAAAAAACGTTCCAAAAGCTGAGCAGCAGATATTTTACGCCCTTTGCTTAGTGGGATGCACTCACCAAATTCTTTTATAACTTCAATTACTTTTTGCCCTTCTTTAATTATAATTCCTTTTTGGGTGTAGTACCCAAATTTTACAGTTTCTCCTAAAACTACTTTTCCACCATCAACAGGTTCTTTTTGTGTAATGATATTTAAAAAAGATGATTTTCCTGAACCATTTTTCCCAATAATACCAATACGTTCACCATGTTTAAAGACATATTCAAATCCGTCTAAAATTACAGTTTTATCAAATGATTTTTTTATATTATGAAGCTCTAAAATCTTACTTCCCAACCGTTTCATATTAATTTCTAATTGAACCGTATGCTCGTTTCTTCGTTGATGAGCTTTTTCTTTGATTTTGTGAAAATCATCAATTCTAGATTTAGATTTTGTGGTACGTGCTTTAGGTTGCTTACGCATCCAATCTAACTCTTTCTTGTAAAGGTTTTTAGCTTTGTCTTCATTTGTTTTTTCAAGAGTTAAGCGTTCTTCTTTGTTTTGTAGATAATATGAGTAATTTCCTTTGTATTTGTATAATTTTCCGTTGTCTAATTCTACAATTTCATTACAAACACGTTCTAAAAAATACCTATCGTGTGTTACCATGAACAACGTAATTTTTTCTTTGCTAAAAAAAGCTTCTAGCCATTCAATCATTTCTAAATCTAGGTGATTGGTAGGTTCATCAAGAATCAATAAATCGGGTTTGTTTATTAAAACAATAGCTAAAGACAAGCGTTTTTTCTGTCCACCAGATAATTTCCCTACTTTTTGAGATAAATTGCTTAGTTTTAATTTTGATAAAATCTGTTTGTATTGTGTTTCAAAATCCCATGCGTTGTGCTGTTCCATCAGCTCAAAAGCTTTTTGGTATGCCTCTGCATCATCTAGATTTTCTAATGCTTTTTCATATTGAGCAACAATAGGTAGAATTTTACTTTCCGTAGATAAAATAGTTTCTTCAACAGTTAAATTAGAATTTAGCTCACTATTTTGGGCTAAATATGCAATTTGTATTCCTTTTCTGCTGATGATTTGCCCTGTATCTGGGGTGTCTAATCCTGCAATAATGTTTAAAATAGAGGTTTTTCCACTTCCGTTTTTGGCAATAAAAGCAATTTTTTGGTCTTTATTAATTCCAAAAGAAATATCTTTAAATAAGATACGTTCTCCATAAGATTTTGATATGTTTTCTACTGAAAGGTAATTCATTTTTATAATTTGACGCAAAGAACTTGTAAATTTTTTACTATTTTTTACATTTAATTAATTTTTTTCTCTAAAACAGCATTGATGTCCTTATTTAAAAGGTTTCTTGCATGGGTTATAAATTTTTTCATTTTTAAAAAAGCTTTTTCATCTTCAAAAAAAGTAGGATTATTTTCAAATTTTGATGCAGGCAACACTAAATAATATTTCTTTTTTTTGATTTTAGGAACATACACCCATGTTAAAATATATGCACTATTTTTAATGATAGTTTTCTTATTTTTTTTAGCAAATGTTAATTGCAAAACTACACCACCATCTTTTCTAAATGCTCGTTGGTGTGATACGAAATTCCCTAAAGAATATGCCACAAGTTTTCTTGTTTGTACCCCCTCATTTTCTGAAAATAATATTGGTTGCACTACGTGTGGATGTGAGCCAACAACAATATCTACACCATTCTTATTAAAAAACGCATTTAATTTTTGTTGATTTTTACTTGGTGCATCTTTATATTCTTTTCCCCAATGTACAAAAGCAATAATTTTATCTGGATGTTTTAATTTTGCCTTAGAAATACTTTTTTGTATAGTAAGGGTATCTAAATAATTTACAATATTTGGGTGCACTACTTTTACTCCGTTTGTCCCGTATGTGAAATTAATTACAGCAATTTTTATTCCGTTTTTTTCAATAATAAGAGGGGTTACAGAGTTTTTTTGTTGAGGATTATAAAATGTACCTGTATGTAAAATTTGTAAAGAATCTAAAATTTTTAAGGTTTTTTTAAACCCTTTTTTACCCTTGTCATATGAATGATTGTTGGCAGTTACCAATACATTGATTCCTGCTTTTTTAGCAGCAATTACTAATTCTTTTGGAGAACTAAAACTAGGGTAACCACTATAAGGTTTTGTACCAAGGGTAACTTCTAAATTTGCAATTGTAAAATCTACCGATTTAAAGATAGGTTTCATATAAGAAAAAATGGTGTCGTATTGATAGGTTCTTGTTCTTTTATGATATGCCGATTTTATCTGAGATAAATGTCCCATAATATCACCCACAAAAATTAACGATAATTCATGTTTTACAAACACACTAGTATCTTTTTTTTTAAAAAAAAAGAGTTTTTGAAAATCGTTTTCCTCTTGTGCACTTACTAAATGACAGCTAAAATAAAGGAGTATAATTAGTTTCACTTTCATAAGGCAAATGTAACTAAATAACCTAAAAAAAAATAATTTCAAACAAGATAAACTAAAGAGTTTTAGCTATATTGCGATATTAAAAAAATAAAAAGGAGCATATGAAAATTATAGTACCAATGGCAGGAATTGGGTCTCGTTTAAGACCACATACTTTAACCATTCCAAAACCATTAACCGTTATAGCAGGAAAACCAATTGTGCAACGTTTGGTAGAAGATATTGCTTCTATGGTACATCAAAAAATAGATGAAATTGCATTTATTATAGGTTCTTCATCAAAAGGATTTCCTGCAGATACATCAGATAAATTATTAGCAATATCTAAAAAATTAGGTGCAAAAGGGTCTATATATGTACAAGAAGAAGCCTTAGGGACAGCACACGCAATTTATTGTGCAAAAAACTCATTAAGTGGCCCTTGTGTAGTGGCATTTGCAGACACACTATTTAAAGCAGATTTTATTTTAGATGCCAATGTAGATGGTACTATTTGGGTTAAAAAAGTTGATGACCCAAGTGCTTTTGGTGTGGTGAAATTAAAAGATGGGTTTATTACAGATTTTGTTGAAAAACCAAAAAATTTTGTATCTGATTTGGCAATTATTGGGATTTATTATTTTAAAGATGGTAATAAATTATTAGATGAAATTACTTATTTAATTGATAATGATATTAGACCAAGTGGAGAGTTTCAGATAACAGCAGTATTAGAGAGGCTAAAACAACAAGGGACTAAATTTTTACCAGGAAAAGTAGATGCGTGGATGGATTGTGGTAAAAAAAATCCAACAATAGATACCAATACTCAGGTTTTAGGATTTGAACAGATTGCGGGCAATAACTTAGTATCAAACGATGTAGTTTTAGAAAATTCAAACATTATTCAGCCCTGTTATGTGGGTGAAAACGTGGTGTTGAAAAATACAATTTTAGGACCTAATGTTTCTATTGGAGCTAATAGTTTGGTAGAAAATTCTATCATTAAAAACTCTTTAATTCAGAGTAATGTTGTTATTACAAATGCAAATTTAAACAATGCAATGATTGGTAATTATGCCAAATATAACGGTAAATATACCTCTGTAAGTATAGGTGATTATACAGAGCTAATATAAAAAAGATGCAAAAAAGGATTGGTTTAATTTTTCTTTTAGGATTGATGTTAAGTCCTTTTTTATCTTTTTCGCAAGATAGTATTTCTGATGTGGTTTCTAGTGATGAGAAAAATAGCATTAAATTTCAGGAGTATTTTTTTAAGGCATTGTCAGAGAAATCTATCAATCATTATAAAAAAGCGATAGAAAATTTAGAGGAGTGCAACCAAATTATCCCAAAAAATATAGCAGTTTTATTTGAGTTGTCTAAAAATTATTATTATTTAAATAGTACTTTTGAGGCTGTAGAGTTTGCAAAGAAAGCATTACAAATTGAGCCTAAAAATAGTTGGATTTTAGAGCATTTGGTGACCGTGTATAAAAGACAACAAAATTTTAAAGATGCTATTATTATTCAGCAAAAAATTATACAAATTTATCCAAAGAAAAAAGGTCAATTAGTATTTTTGTACATACAGGATAGAAATATTAGTAAAGCAAAGAAATTACTTCAACAAATGGAGGATGAAAATTTTTTATCTGCCAGATTGCAGAGAATAAAGAAAAGTTTTGAGGAAATTAAAGAAGTAAAAAAAGAAAAGCATCAAGAAAAAGCATCAGATAATTTTTCTAACTTAGAAAAAGAGTTTGCTAGTAATAAATCTTTTACTATTTTACAAAAAATTCTAAAAAATTCTAAAAAAAACAATTTAGTAGCTTTATTAAAATACAGTAAAATTGGCTTAACACTTTTTCCTGCTCAACCTTATGTCTATTTGATGAACGGAAAAGCATTAAACTTAAAAAAACATTATAAAGAAGCATTAGAAACGTTGCAAAATGGTATTGATTTTGTTATTGACAATAAAAAATTAAAAGCAAAGTTTTATTTAGAAATGGCAGTTTCATATAAAATGTTAGGAAAAATGAAACAAGCTATTAAGTATAAAAAAAAAGTAATTTTAATGAATAAATAGTTTTTTAAAATAAAAAAGAATGAAATTTTATAGTTATTTTGTAATATTATTTTTTGTGGTATTTGTTTCATGTAAGCCAACAAAAACGACTATTAATATTTCTAAAAGAGCTAAAAGAATGTCCTCAAAAAAAGTAATTAGAAAACACCTTACAGCTCAATTTAATAAAAAAACTATTGATGCAAAATTTAAAGTACATTACAAGGATCAAAAAAATGGCTTAGGGTTTACGGTACGAATGAAAATAAAAAAGGATAAAGTTATTTGGCTAAAAGGCACAAAGTTTATTAATCTTTTTAAAGCAAAAATTACACCAACCTCTATAAGTTACTATTCGCCAATAAAAAAAATATATTTTGAAGGAAACTTTTCTATGTTAAAACAATTATTAGGGGTTGATATTAATTTTGAACAATTACAAAATCTATTTTTAGGACAAGCTATTATAGATTTAAAAAAAGAAGAACAGGGTATAGAAATTAAAGAAAATAGATATAAATTATCTCCAAAAGTACAATCAAAATTATTTAATATTTTCTTTTTTGTAAATCCCTCTCATTTTAAGTTAGAAAAACAATCTGTAGTGAGTACTAAAAAGAATGTAAAGTTAGATGTTTTGTATCCTAAATATAGTATTATTGATAATGTTGTATATCCAGAAAACATAAACATAAGAGTACGTAAAAACAATAATTTAACAAAAATAGATATTATATTAAAATCTATAGTTTTTGATACAAAAATAAACACATTATACCATGTGCCTTCTAATTATAAACGTATAAATATTTAAAAATGCGTTTTAAATTTTACATATTATTTACTTTGTTTTTATTGATGACTTTCTCATCAATAGGACAAAGTAGAAAGCAGTTAGAAGAACAGCGTAAAAATTTAAAAAATGAAATAAAAAAAGTAAATAGGTTACTTTTTAAAACAATAAAAAAAGAAAAAAATGCCTTAGAAAATCTAAAAGACATTAACCAAAAGATAAAAATTCGTTCAAAATTAATTGCAACCATAAATAAAGAAGCAATATTATTATCTAAAGAAATTAGTGAAAACAAAAAGAGAGTAAGAACATTAAATAAAGAACTAGTAATTTTGAAAAAAGACTATTCTACAATGATTTACAAATCTTACAAAAGTAAATCACAACAAAGTAGAATGATGTTTTTATTGTCATCAAAAAATTTTTATCAAGCATATAAAAGAGCGCAGTATATGAAACAATATACTTCATTTAGAAAGCAACAAGGAGAAAATATAGTAAAACAAGCAGATACAATTAAAAAATTAAATGCAAAGTTGTTGTTTAAAAAACAAGTAAAAGATGTGTTAATAATATCTGAAAAAGAACAAAAAGGAAAAATAGAAATAGATAAAAAGCAACAAGAGTCTTTAATTGCTACCATAAAAAAGAAAGAAAAAAAGTATAAAAAAGAGTTAGAAAAAAAACAAAAACAAGAGCGTAGAGTAGCTAGAAGAATAGACAAATTAATTAGAGATGCCATTGCACGTTCTAATAAAAAACGTAAAAAAGGTGTAAAAAAATCTAAAGTATTTATTTTAAGCCCAGAAGCCAAAGCACTAGCAATAAAATTTGAACAAAATAAAGGAAAATTACCTTGGCCCGTAAAAAAAGGATTGGTAACTAGACGGTTTGGAGTACAACCACACCCAACCATAAGAGGCATTACTATAAACAGTACAGGGCTTCATATTGTTACAGAAAAATCAGCAAATGCTATATGTGTTTTTAATGGAAAAGTACTAGGTATCCAGTTGTTATCTGAAGGGAAAAGAGCTGTTTTAGTACAACATGGTAATTATATAACTGCTTATAATAATTTAGAAAAAGTATTTGTAAAAAGAGGAAATAAAGTAATTACAGGACAAAAACTTGGAAAAATTTTTACCGATAAAATTACAGGAAAAACCAAATTAATTTTTGTACTCTTTAAAAATACCAAACGCCTAAACCCATCTTCATGGATGTTGAAGCAATAGCCTTTTTTTCAATAAGAAACTTTATCTTTGGCAGAGATTTTAAATCAATTTAAGAATGAACATAAAAGATGCACAACAAGAGGTAGATAATTGGATTAAAACTCATGGAGTTCGTTATTTTAATGAATTAACCAATATGGCTCAATTAACAGAAGAAGTTGGTGAAGTTGCCAGAATTATTGCACGTAGATACGGAGAGCAAAGTGAAAAAGAAAGTGATAAAAACAAAGATTTAGGAGAAGAATTGGCAGATGTTTTATTTGTAGTACTTTGCCTAGCAAACCAAACAGGAATCAATTTACAAGAAGCTTTTGATAACAAATTAGATGTAAAAGCAAAAAGAGATCACGATAGACACCATAATAACAATAAACTAAACTCATGACTTTTTTAGAAAGACTACAAACCTCAAATTTTTGGAAGAACGTTTTAAAAGTTAGTATTCCTTTTTTTATTATAGTTACCATTTTTTCATTATTTATAAATAGTTTTTCAGCTATTTTTAGTGGAGATTTTGATACTGTTTATCAAACCAATTTTGCAAATAATAAATGGCAGTCATTTTGGGGATATAAAATGCTTTTTAGCATTTTATATGGTATGTATATGACCAATAAATCCACCAAGTAATTTTGAACTTACACGTGTCTTGTCCAAATGAAATAAAGTGCAGAGAAATTACAATATCTGGCTCTAAAAGTGAATCGAATAGGCTACTTATTTTACAGCAATTATATCCTGAAATAAGTATAGAAAATCTTTCAGATTCTGATGATTCTGTGCATTTACAAGAAGCATTATCTTCTAAAGAAGAAACTGTAAATATTGGTCATGCAGGAACTGCAATGCGATTTTTAACAGCATTTTTTGCAACGCAAGAGGGTAGAGAAGTGGTTTTAACAGGCTCTGAAAGAATGCAGAATAGACCCATTAAAATTTTGGTTGATGCATTAACAGATTTAGGAGCTATAATTTTGTATGAAAAAGAAGAAGGATATCCACCCATAAGAATTAAAGGAAATAAAATAACCAAAAATAAAGTTCAAATTAAAGGAAACGTAAGTAGCCAATATATATCTGCACTACTACTAATTGCCTCTAGTTTAGAAAATGGATTAACCATAGAACTTATAGGTAAAATTACGTCTGTGCCTTATATAAATATGACATTAAGTTTATTACAACAAGTAGGTGTATCGGCAACTTTTGTAGAGAATATAATTACTGTTTTACCCAAAAAAACAGTACAAAAGCAAACTGTTGTTGTTGAGTCTGATTGGAGTTCTGTATCCTATTTTTACAGTATCATTGCATTAAGTAAAATAGGTTCAGAAATTACATTATCATCCTATAAAAAAAATAGTTTACAAGGAGATGCCTGTTTGGTAGAGGTTTATCAAAAATTTGGAGTAAAAACTACATTTTTAAAGAATTCTATTACTTTAAAAAAAGAAAATGAATCTCAATTAAAATATATTACAAAAAATTTACAAAATGCACCAGATATTGCACAAACTATAGCTGTAACTTGCTTAGGACTAGGTGTTTTTTGTAAATTGACAGGTTTACATACTCTAAAAATTAAAGAAACGGATAGATTGATAGCTCTAAAAAATGAACTACAAAAACTAGGAGGAAAAGTAAAAATTTCTGATGATAGTTTACACTTGAGCACATCATCAGAAATTAAAAAAAATATAGCTATAAAAACCTATAATGATCATAGAATGGCAATGGCGTTTACCCCTTTATCCATTAAAAAATCAATTATAATTAATGATGCAGAAATCGTCACAAAATCATATAGAAATTTTTGGAAAGATTTAGAATATATTGGTTTTAATCTTGTAGGTATAAATTAAAACCTCTAAAGACTTGACAACGCCTATCTTGATGTTGTATATTTGTGGCCATTATCAAAAAATAGACTTATATAAAAGCATATGAAATTATCTAAATTTGCATTTGAATTACCAGAAGAATTATTAGCAGAATATCCTGCAGAACACAGAGATGAGTCTCGTTTAATGGTGTTAAATAGAAAAGACCAAACCATAGAGCATAAGACATTTAAAGATTTAATCAATTATTTTGAAGAAGGAGATGTATTGATGTTAAATAATACCAAAGTATTTCCTGCTCGTATGTTTGGGAACAAAGAAAAAACAGGAGCAAAAATTGAGGTTTTCTTATTAAGAGAATTAAATCCAGAAAACAGATTGTGGGATGTTTTAGTAGATCCAGCACGTAAAATTAGAATAGGAAATAAATTATTTTTTGGAAAAGATGGTAGCTTAGTAGCAGAAGTTATAGATAATACAACATCAAGAGGAAGAACTTTACGCTTTTTATTTGATGGTTCTTATGAGAAATTTAGAAAAAAATTGCAAGAATTAGGAAAAACACCTTTACCAAAACTGATAAAAAGAGAAATAGAAGACTCTGATACAGAGCGTTACCAAACAATTTTCGCAAAACATGAAGGAGCAGTTGCCGCACCAACTGCTGGTTTACATTTTTCTAAACACTTAATGAAACGCTTAGAAATAAAAGGAGTAGATTTTGCAGAAATGACATTGCATGTTGGTTTAGGAACTTTTAGCTCTGTAGAAGTAGAAGATTTGTCTAAGCATAAGATGGATTCTGAAAAAATTTTAATTTCATCTGCAACTGCAAAAAAAATTAACGATGCAAAATTAAATAAAAAAAGAATTTGTGCAGTAGGAACTACAGTTATGCGTTCTGTAGAATCTTGTGTTTCTTCCAACCAACAGTTAAACTCTTTTAAAGGCTGGACCAATAAATTTATTTTCCCTCCTTATGATTTTGATATAGCCAATGCAATGGTTTCTAATTTTCATTTACCAAAATCTACTTTAATGATGATGGTTGCTGCCTTTGCAGGGTATGATTTTTTAATGAAAGCCTACAAAGAAGCCATAAAAGAAGGCTACAAATTCCATACCTATGGAGATGCAATGTTAGTTATTTAATTTAGTAAAACTACTATTAAAAATATAAGTTTAAAAACTGATGCTATTTTAAAAGTATCAGTTTTTATATTTAATTTTATAAACTTTTTAATTCCTCTATTTTGAATAAAAAGAAAGACATTAGAGCATTAAGCAAAGAACAATTAAGAATTTTTTTTGTAGAAAATGGAAACAAAGCGTTTAGAGGAAATCAAGTATATGAATGGTTGTGGCAAAAATCTGTACACTCTTTTTCTGATATGACCAATATTTCTAAAACCATTAGAGAAATGTTAGAAGAAAATTTTGTAATTAATCACATTAAAGTAGATACCATGCAACGTAGTAAAGACGGAACAGTAAAAAACGCTGTCCGTTTGCATGATGATTTAATTGTAGAATCAGTATTAATTCCTACAGAAACAAGAACAACAGCATGTGTATCTAGCCAAGTAGGGTGTAGTTTAGACTGTACCTTTTGTGCCACAGCACGTTTAAAACGTATGCGAAACCTACATCCAGATGAAATTTATGACCAAGTAGTAGCCATCAATAAAGAAAGCCTTTTATATTATAATCATAAACTCTCTAATATTGTGTTTATGGGTATGGGAGAGCCAATGATGAATTACAATAATGTTATAAAAGCAATAGAAAAAATTACATCAGAAGAAGGTTTAGGGATATCTCCTAGAAGAATTACCATATCTACATCTGGAGTACCAAAAATGATAAAAAAAATGGCAGATGATAAAATAAAATGTAATCTTGCAATATCACTTCATTCTGCTATAGAACAGGTTAGAACAAGTATAATGCCATTTAATAAAATTTTTCCATTAACTGATTTAAAGGATGCGTTACTTTATTGGCATGAAAAAACACAACGAAGAGTAACCTATGAATATATTGTATGGAAAGATATTAATGATAAAAAAAAAGATATAGATGCCCTTATTAAATTCTGTAAATACATACCCTGTAAAGTAAATTTAATAGAATATAACCCTATTGATGATGATAATTTTAGACAAGCTGATAAACAAGTAATTAATAATTATATCTCTAATTTAGAGCTAAATAATATTATTGTAAATGTTCGTCGTTCTCGTGGTAAAGATATTGATGCAGCTTGTGGGCAATTAGCTAATAAGATATAATTTTTTACCCAAATAACTCATCACTTTCTATAGTTAGAAACGTAATAAAATTTTCAGCATTTTTAATATCATAATGTAATACCCTATCATTAGTTACTATAGGAACATCATTTCTAAACATTGTTACAAATGAGGTTAGAAACGGAGATGTTTTTTCTTTTCTAAAAGATAAAGCTTGCGAAGCATTCATCAATTCAATAGCAAAAATTGTTATCAAATTATCAATTACCTTTTTTGCTTTGGTTGCTGCATTTGCTCCCATACTAACATGATCTTCTTGCCCATTGCTAGAGACTATAGAGTCTATACTAGATGGTGTACAATATTGTTTGTTTTGGCTAACAATACTTGCTGCAGTATATTGAGGAATCATAAAACCGCTATTTAACCCAGGGTTTCCAACCAAAAATGCAGGTAAACCACGTAAACCAGAAATTAATTGATAAGTTCTACGTTCTGAAATATTTCCTAATTCTGCCATTGCAATAGCCAGATAATCTAATGCTAAAGCCAAGGGTTGCCCATGAAAATTGCCACCAGAAATAATTTTATCCTCCTCCACAAAAATATTTGGATTGTCTGTAACAGAATTAATTTCTGTTAAAAAAGTTTTCTTTACAAAAGCTAAAGTATCTTTGGTTGCTCCATGAACTTGTGGTATACATCTAAAAGAATAAGGATCTTGTACGTGTTCTTTTTCTTGATTAATAAGTTCGCTTTCTGCTAACATCTCAGAAATTTTTTGTGCTGTTTTTAGCTGTCCATTATGAGGACGTACTAAATGAATTAATTGATTAAATGGAGATATTCTTCCGTTAAAAGCCTCTAAAGAAACTGTGCCTATAACATCTGCTAGATATGATATTTTGTATGATTGCAACAAATTATATACACCGTAAGCACTCATAAACTGTGTCCCATTTAACAAAGCCAAACCCTCTTTAGATTTTAGATTAATTTTTTTCCAAGAAAATTTTTCTAATAGCTGTTTTCCAGATATTTTTTTTCCTTTAAAAACCACTTCTCCTTCACCAATAAGAGGTAGTGCTAAATGAGCTAAAGGAGCTAAATCACCAGAGGCTCCTAGTGATCCTTGTGTATAAACTATTGGTAAAATATTGTTGTTAAATAACTCTATTAACCTTTCTACAGTTTCTAATTGTACACCAGAATGACCATAACTAATAGATTGAATTTTAAAAAATAACATTAATTTTACAATTTCTTGAGGTACCTCATTACCAGTACCACAAGCATGACTCATAACTAAGTTTTCTTGTAATTGTTGTAAGTTATCTCCATCAATCTTTACATTACACAAAGAACCAAAACCAGTATTTATACCATAAATTGGAAGAGAATGAGATTGCATTTTTTCATCTAAATATTGACGACATTTTATTATTTTTTTAATAGCCTCATTAGATAACTTTAACTTTTTATCTGTTGTTAAAATATTTTGAATAATTTTTAAATCTAAAGGATTTGTACTTATTTGATGATGAATATTCATATAATAATTTTTATACCCCAAAAATCTACATAAGTAACTAAATATGCAAATGTTTTGTTAAAGTATTTTTTAATAAAAAATAAAGAGTATATTTGAGAAAAAATAACTAGTAAATTTATAACAAATGAAAAAAATATCACTACTACTTTTAGCAGGAATCACATTATTTTCTTGTAAAAAAGAACCCAAAGATTATGCTACTTTTTCTGGAAAAATTTCCAATCATTTAGGTAAAAACGGAGTTATCCAAACACGTAATTATAAAAAAGAGATTAAAATTAATACAGATGGTACTTTCTCTGACACGCTTCATCTTAAAACTAAAGGACAACAATTTAGTTTTTCTGATGGTAATGAATATACCTCTGTTTATTTAAAAAACGGAGATGATGTTTATGTAACCTTAGATACTAAAGAATTTGATGAAACCATTAAATACACTGGTACAGGTGCAGAAAATAATAATTATTTAGCACAAAAATCATTACTTTCAGAAAAATTATTTACTGCAAGTATGTTTAAACTAAAAGAAGATAAATTTAAAGAAAAGATAAATTTTATAGAAGCTGAATTTAAAAAATTCACCAATGATGCTAAAAATATTGATATAAATTTATTAGCATCAGAAAAGAAAAGTAATGCCAGTTTAAAAGATGATATTTTAAAACAATATCAAGTAATGAAACTTAGCGAAGAAAAAAACAATAAATTAATAGGTAAGCCATCACCAATCTTTAATTATGAAAACCATAAAGGAGGTAAAACCTCTTTAGTAGATTTAAAAGGGAAATATGTGTATATAGATGTTTGGGCAACTTGGTGTGGACCTTGTAAGGCAGAAATTCCTTCATTAAAAAAAGTTGAAAAACAATACGATAATAAAAATATAGCTTTTGTAAGTATATCTATAGATGAAGATAAAAAACATGACAAATGGAAAGAATTTGTTACCAAAGAGCAATTAGGAGGTATTCAATTATTTGCAGATAAAAATTGGAAATCTGACTTTGTTACAAGTTATGGAATCAACGGTATTCCTCGCTTTATTTTAATAGATCCACAAGGAAATATAGTATCACCAAATGCACCAAGACCTTCTAACCCACAATTAATAGAACTCTTTAATAAATTAAAAATATAGTATTTTAAAGCCTCAATTTTTTGAGGCTTTTTTTAACTTAATTATCTTTCAATTTTTAAAAAAATACTGTATTTGTGCCTAATTTTGTAATAACTAAACAAAATTAAAACTTGGTAGTAGAGCAAAAAACTACATATTTCTACGATATTGCCCACCTACTTTAAAGAGTACTTCAGTAATTTGTCCCAAAGAGCATACTTTGGTAGCTTCCATTAATTTTTCAAAAAGATTTTCATTTTGTATGGCAGCTTCCTGTATTTCTTTTAAATATTTTTGTAGAGAACTTTTGTGTGCTTTGTGTAAGTTTTTTTTTGTTTTAATTTGATATTGTTTCTCCTCTTCAGTAGCCCTAATTACTTCCGAAGGAATAATTGTTGGTGATCCTTTAGAGCTCAAGAAAGTATTTACACCAATAATTGGAAATTCTCCCGTATGTTTTAAAGTTTCATAATACAAACTTTCTTCTTGTATTTTAGAACGTTGGTACATGGTTTCCATTGCCCCTAAAACACCACCACGTTCGGTAATTCTATCAAACTCTTCTAACACTGCTTCTTCTACCAAATCGGTCAATTCTTCAATAATAAAAGAACCTTGAATAGGATTTTCATTTTTTGTCAAACCGAGTTCTTTATTGATGATTAATTGAATTGCCATTGCTCTACGTACACTCTCTTCGGTAGGCGTAGTAATAGCTTCATCATAAGCATTGGTGTGTAAAGAGTTACAATTGTCGTAAATTGCATACAAGGCTTGTAGCGTGGTTCTAATATCATTAAAATCAATTTCTTGAGCGTGTAATGAGCGTCCAGAAGTTTGAATATGATATTTTAACATTTGAGCACGTGGGTTGGCATTATATTTATATTTCATCGCTTTTGCCCATATTTTACGAGCTACTCTACCAATAACAGCATATTCTGGGTCGATTCCGTTTGAAAAGAAAAACGATAAGTTAGAACCAAATTTATTAATATCCATTCCACGAGATAAATAGTACTCAACATAGGTAAATCCGTTTGCCAAAGTCAATGCTAATTGAGTAATTGGGTTAGCTCCCGCTTCTGCAATATGATAACCAGATATAGAAACCGAATAAAAATTACGTACATTTTTTTCAATAAAATACTCTTGCACATCACCCATTAAACGTAGGGCAAATTCTGTAGAAAAAATACAAGTGTTTTGTGCTTGATCTTCCTTTAAAATATCTGCTTGCACTGTCCCTCTTACTTGTGATAAAGTTGCTGTTTTTATTTCTTGATACACTTTTTGTGGTAATACCATATCACCAGACAATCCAAGTAAAAGCAATCCTAAACCCTCATTCCCTTTAGGTAATTTTCCTTGATATTTAGGTCTTTCTAAACCTTTTTCATCATAAATTTTTTTAAATTTTTCTTCAACTTGTTTCTCTAATTTATGTTCTTTGATGTATTTCTCACAATTTTGATCGATGGCAGCATTCATAAAAAAACCTAACAACATAGGTGCAGGACCATTTATGGTTAAACTTACCGATGTTAAAGCATGGGTTAAATCGAAACCAGAAAATAATTTTTTGGCATCATCTAAACAACAAATAGAAACTCCTGCATTTCCTATTTTACCATAAATATCAGGTCTTATCTCTGGGTCATTTCCGTATAAAGTTACACTATCAAAAGCTGTAGAAAGACGTTTTGCGGGCATTCCTAAACTTACGTAATGAAAACGTCTGTTGGTGCGCTCTGGACCACCTTCACCAGCAAACATTCTTGTAGGGTCTTCTCCTGTTCTTTTAAACGGATATAATCCTGATGTAAACGGAAATTCTCCAGGAACATTTTCTTGTAAATTCCAACATAAAATATCTCCCCAAGCTTCGTATTTTGGTAAACAAACTTTCGGAATTTGAGTATGTGAAAGCGACTCGCTATGTGTGTTTATATTAATTTCCTTATCACGTACTTTAAATGTGTAAATAGGATTTTTATATTTCTGAATTTTTTCTTGCCAATGTAAAATAATTTCCCAATTGTGTGGGTCAAGGTTTAGTTTTACTTTGTCAAAATGTGCAAATAATAGTTGTAAGAAAGCTGTATTAGATTCCTCGTCACTCGTTCCTCGTTCTGTCGAAATGACATTCGTGTCATTCTGAACGAAGTGAAGAATCTCATCCTGTCCCAATCCGTTTTTAGATAAGAAAGATTGCTTCGTTTCACTCGCAATGACAGATAAGATGGTTTGATAAATACCATATAACTTTTGAGCAACATCAACTTGTGTATTTGCCTTTTTATCATAGGCTCTATTGCTTTCAGAAATTTCGGAAAGATAACGAACTCTATTTGGTGGAATAATAAAGTTTTTTTTAGACATTTGTGTAGAAATTTTAAAAGAAGAAGACAAGTCTACTCCTGTCTTTTCTACCAATTTTTCCATCACTTTTTTGTACAAGGTATTCATCCCTGGGTCATTAAATTGTGATGCAATAGTTCCGTACACAGGCAATTTATCTTGATGTACATCCCACAAATTGTGGTTACGCATATATTGTTTTTTTACATCACGCACTGCATCTAATGCCCCACGTTTATCAAATTTATTGATGGCTACCAAGTCGGCAAAATCTAACATATCAATTTTTTCTAATTGAGTTGCCGCACCAAATTCTGGTGTCATTACATACAAAGAAGCATCAGAATGTTCTATAATTTCGGTATCTGATTGCCCGATACCTGAGGTTTCTAAAATGATGAGGTCAAATTCAGCAGATTTTAATACTTGAACTGCTTCATTTACATATTTAGACAATGCTAAATTAGATTGGCGAGTTGCTAAAGAACGCATATATACACGCTCGTTATTGATGGCATTCATACGAATTCTATCACCCAACAAAGCTCCTCCTGTTTTTCTCTTTGATGGGTCTACAGAAATCAGCCCAATGGT
>CAZZPG010000010.1:0-21403 GCA_964655975.1 uncultured Flavobacteriaceae bacterium | reverse complement strand
TCCTTCATAATAGATTAGTGTTGAGTTTATCAAACAAATTACTAACGTAGGCAGTTGTATTATTGTATTTTAATGAACTTATTTTAAATGAGATACTATTAAATTGGTAAGCTCATTTATTTTTTGTAATGCTTCTTGGTTTGTGGTATTATTTGCTAATGAACTAATTTCTACTTTGGATGCAAACTGTAATGCACACATAGCTAAAACATCTTGTTTATCGCTTACAGCATAATTTTGCTCATATTTAGCTATCAATTGATTAATTGCTAAAGCGGCTTTACGCATTCCTTCTTCTTCTTGCGTTGTATTTACGCTTAAAGGATAGGTTCTACCAGCAATAACAATATTAATTTTTAGTTTTCCCACAAGGTTAAGAACTTATTCATGTAACTGAATGATGCATTTATCGATTTTTCGAATTAAAGCATTTATTTTGAGTTTTGTTTCTCTTGTATTTTTACTACTGCCATCTATAGTTTTTGCAATTCTAAGCAATTTATATTCTTCTTCTTGTTTTTTTAATAATTGCTCTTTCTCTAAAAGTTCTTGTTGTAATATATTGGCACTTTGAAGTAAAATTTTATTTTCTTTCTTCAAAAATTCATAATTGGATAATATTTTTTTTAATGTATCTTCCAGTAAATGAACTGCTTCTAACGTATTACTCATCAAATTTTAAGCATAAAACTATGTTTACAAAGTTAGTATTCTGTTTGCTATTTAACAACTTTTTTTTTGTTTTTTATCCTTTTTAAAATAAAACACTAGTGGTATGCTCTCTATAAAAAATAAAAAATAGTAATAATTTTAGTACATTAGCCTCAAAATTTCTAGCTTGAAAAAACATATTTCTTTTATCTTTTTATTGATATTCTTATCAACATATGCTCAAAAAAAATATCCAAAAAATTATTTTAGAAGCCCTCTAGGTATTCCTATTATTTTGGCAGGTACTTTTGGTGAACTACGTAATAATCATTTTCATGCAGGTATAGACATTAAAACCCAGCAAAAAACAGGTTTAAAAGTATATGCTGCTGCTACAGGATATGTTTCTAGAATTAAAGTATCTCTTTGGGGGTATGGTAAAGCCTTATATATAACGCACCCTAATGGATATACAACGGTGTATGCTCATTTAAAAAAGTATGGAAAAGGGATTGAAAGGTTTGTAAAAAATATTCAATATAAAAAAGAAAGTTACCAAACTGGTAATATCTATTTAAAGCCAAACCAACTTCCTATAAAAAAGGGACAAATTGTAGCTTATACAGGTGCTACTGGCGGCTTTGTTGCTCCTCATTTGCACTATGAATTTAGGGACAGTAAAACAGAACATATTATTAATCCGATGTTCTTTGGGTTGGATGTAAAAGATACTAAAGCTCCTGTTTTTCAAAAATTATTGATATACCCTTTAAGTATAGATGCTAGAATAAACCAATCAAACAAAAAAATAATGATTCCTTTTAAAAATATTGGAAACAACACCTATGTATGTGATAAAATAACAGCCAGTTCGCTTATTGGATTTGGTGTAAACGTATTTGATAGATTAAACAACGCAAGCAATAGAAATGGAATTTACAGCCTTGAAATGCAGATAAACCGAAAACTAATCTATTATCATAGTGTTGAAACTTTTTCTTTTTCTGAAAGTAAATTTATCAATCTTTTTATTGATTATCCTTATTTTGCCACCTACAAAAGTAGGATTCAAAAAACATACAAAGTAGCTAAAAACAGGTTAAGTATATACAAAAACTTAATTAATAATGGAAAAATAAACATTAAAAATGGATTGAATTATACTATAAGAATTATTGCAAAAGATTTTAAAGGAAATACATCTGTGCTAAAAATTCCCATTATTGGAAAAGAAAGTAATGTACTCTTTTCTGCTATAAAAGATACTACTGCTTATAAAGTTGTTGCAAACCAATTTCAAAAATTTACAAATAAAAATGTAACAGTAGCTTTTCCTAAAAATACATTTTATAAGGATTTCTATTTATCTTTTGATGTAGAAAATAACGTTGCTAAAATACATAAACCCATTATTCCTTTAGATAAAAAATTTACATTAACTTTTTATACCAAACAATATTCAAACAAAGAAAAAAAATACTTGTATATTGCTAATATCAATAACAAAAAATACCCAAAACATCAAAAAACTATTAAAAAAAAAGACAAATTTTATACAAGAACAAAAACTTTGGGTAATTATACATTATTATCAGACAAACAAAAACCTACTATAATTTTATCTAGCTTTAAAAACAAGCAATGGATTAGCAATAACCACTACTTAAAAGTAAAAATTTACGATACTAAATCTGGTATAAAAAACTATAGAGCTACTATAAACGGCAAATGGATTTTAATGGAATACAACTTAAAAAAGAAGCTATTAACTTATAATTTTAATGATTTAAAATTAGAAGGAAGTAAACATCTCTTTAAAATTATAGTTTCTGACAATGTTGGAAATACGAATATGCTTTCTGCAACGTTCTATAGAAAGAAAAAATAATATCAGGTTGAGCAGATTTAAAACATCTTTTTAAAATATTAAATGAAAAAACTACTTTTACTCCTCTTCTTTTTACCTTCTATCTTATTAGCTCAAAAAATGACTATTGTAAAAGGAACTGTAAAAAACAAACAAAAACAACCTATTAAAGGAGTTTCGGTAAAATTTAACAATATAGGTACAGTAACAGATGCCAAAGGTAGATATCATATTAGAATCCCTTTAAAAAAAAATATTTCTATTGTCTTTAGCCATATCTCTTATCATCCATATTTAAAAAAAATAACTGCTAAGGCAAGACAGACTATTCACCTCTCTCCTATCCTAACTTTAAAAATAGAGAGTTTAGAAGAAGTAATAATCAAAGATAAAAAAAATGCAATTACAGGAATTATAAAATTAGATGTAAAAAAAATTAAACGACTACCTGGTGCTAATGCTGGCGTAGAAAACTTACTAATGACCTTTGCAGGTGTAAACAATAATAATGAGTTAAGTACACAGTACAATGTAAGAGGTGGTAATTTTGATGAAAACCTAGTATATATAAATGGAATTGAAGTGTATCGACCATTTTTAATACGTTCTGGACAACAAGAAGGGCTAAGTTTTATTAACTCTAACATGGTGCAAAGTATATTTTTTTCTGCAGGTGGATTTGAAGCAAAATATGGTGATAAACTCTCTTCTGTACTAGATATTACCTACAAAAAACCTACCAAATTTAAAACAGCCATAAGTATTAGCTTATTAGGAGGTAGTGCTACCGTTGAAGGACAATCTACCAATAAAAAAGGAAGTGCTATTGTTGGCATACGCTACCGAGATAATAGTTTGTTTGTAAATAGCAAAGAAATAGAAGTAAATTTTAAACCTAAATTTACTGATGTACAATCGTTTATTTCTTATGATTTAACTAAAAAGTTGACAGTAAGTTTCTTAGGAAATTTCTCTTTAAATAACTACAACTATAAACCAATTTCTCGTAGAACTCGTTTTGGTACTGTTGCAAATCCTATTGAATTAATTGTATTTTACAGTGGGCAAGAGCAAGACAAATACCAAACCTTATTTGGTGCAATTTCTTCTAATTATCAGGTAAATGAACATTTAAAAATTACTGGAACAATCTCTTCTTACAATACCCAAGAGGAAGAGTATTTTGATATTGAAGCTGATTATCATTTGGGTGAGGTTGATAGTAATTTAGACTCTAAAACCTTTGGTGAGGTAGCTTTTTCTAAAGGAATTGGCTCGCAACTTAATCATGCCCGTAATGATTTAGATGCCTTAATTACCACCATTCAACTAAAAGCAACTCATAAAAAAGACAACAATCAATGGGAGTTTGGCATCAAATACCAAACTGAAGATATGAGAGATAGAATTATAGAATGGGAAATGATAGATACTCTTGGTTTTTCTGTTCGCCCCATTCATCATATTGCCAACCAACAACCTTATGAGGCTTTTGAAGGGGCTATCTTACCTTTTCAAAATATTAGAGCTATTAACTCTATAAAAATCAATCGTTTTTCTGGGTTTGCACAATTCAGTAGAAAAAATATTTGGAATGAACACGAAGTGTGGTACAACATAGGATTGAGAGCTCAAAACTGGTTGATAGCCTCTGCTGGCAATCCAACAAAAAGTCATTTTATTCTCAGCCCAAGAGTTCAATTTGCCATTAAACCAGATTGGGAAAAAGATATGTTGTTTAGAGTTTCTGGGGGGGTGTATGCTCAACCTCCATCTTATAAAGAGTTGAAAGATAATTCTGGAGAAATTCATCCAGAAGTAAAAGCACAGAAATCAGTACATTTTGTAATTGGGAATGATTATAGTTTTATCATCTGGAAACGTCCTTTTAAATTAACTACAGAAATTTATTATAAAAACTTGAGTAACCTAAATCCATATACAGTTGATAATGTTAGAATTAGATACGCTGCAAAAAATAACGCAATTGGGTATGCCACAGGAATTGACATACGGTTAAACGGTGAGTTTGTTCTTGGTAATGAAAGTTGGATAAGTATAGGATACTTAAAAACAAAAGAAAATATTAATAACAGAGGGGAAATTGCAAGACCTACTGACCAACGATTAAAAGTAGGAATTTTATTTCAAGATTATGTACCCAATCTACCCAATTTAAAAGCCTATTTAAACTTAGTCTTTAATACAGGAGTTCCTGGGGGGTCACCAGCGTATGCAGATGTATATCAGTTTCAAAACAGATTGCGTGCATACAAACGTGCAGATTTAGGAATTTCTTATGTATTTGCTGATGCCAAAAAGAAACATACTAAAGGATGGTTGCGTAATTTTACTGAATTTACTGTAGGTTTAGAACTATTTAATATGTTTAACATTCAGAACTCAATTACCAATACTTGGGTAAGAGATGCTTATTCTAAAACACAATTTGGTATTCCAAACTATATGACAGGTAGGGTTTTAAACTTTAAGGTAGGGATAGAATTTTAGTTTATCCTAAAATCTGTTCTGTATGATGTTTGGTTTTAACTTTGACAATAAGATTTTCTATTATCCCTTTTTCATCAATCACAAAAGTAGCTCTATGGATTCCATCATAGGTTTTTCCCATAAATTTTTTAGCCCCCCAAACACCAAAAGCATCTATTACACTTTTATCTTCATCAACTAATAAAGGAAAAGGTAACTTATGCTTGTTTATCCAATTTTGTTGTCTTTTTGCACTATCTGCACTTACACCCAATACATGGTACCCTTTAGCTAAAAAAGTTTGATAATTATCTCGTAAATTACATGCTTCCATAGTGCAACCTGGTGTACTTGCCTTCGGATAAAAAAACAATACTAATTTTTTACCAGTATAATCTATTAATTTTATGGTGTTTCCTTGGTGGTCTTTTGCTTCAAAATTTGGAGCTTTATCGCCTATTTGTAAAGTTATCATGCTATTTTGTTAAAAAGTTTTAAAAATGGGAAGTTAAAAAGTAAAATTCATATACAAAACTATTTGATAAACTTTGTACTTTTATACTTTTAAACATTACAACTTTATTCATAAAAATGACCAAAGCTGAAAGAGTACAATTTGTAATAAATACCTTAGAGAATTTCTATCCAGAAGTTCCTATTCCTTTAAAACATAAAGATCCTTATACCTTATTAATTGCTGTTTTACTATCTGCCCAAAGTACAGATGCACGTGTAAATACTATTACACCACTCCTATTTGCTAAGGCAGATAACCCGTATGATATGATAAAATTATCTATAAAAGAAATTAAAGAAATTATAAAACCTGTAGGTTTAAGCCCCACGAAATCAAAAGGAATTTTTGGTTTATCGCATATTTTGATTGATAAACATAACGGACAAGTGCCACAAAATTTTAAGGACTTGGAAGAATTACCATCTGTAGGACATAAAACAGCAAGTGTTGTGATGTCTCAAGCTTTTGGAATTCCTACTTTCCCTGTAGATACTCATATTCATAGATTAATGTATCGATGGAATTTAACTAATGGAAAAAATGTGATACAAACTGAAAAAGATGCAAAACGATTATTTGCAAAAGAGCTTTGGAATAAATTACATTTACAAATTATTTATTACGGACGTGAATATTCTCCTGCTCGTGGGTGGAATTTAAAAAAGGATATCATTACCAAAACTATTGGCAGAAAAACGGTAATTAATGCTTACTATAATTAGGAAGAATTATAACTATTTTTTTGCTATTAAAAATGTATAAAAAAAGTCCAACTTTTTTAAATTGGACTTTTAAAATAAAAATAATTTCCTTTTGGATATAGGTTATTTTTTTATTTTTTTCTTCTTAAACTTATCAAATTTTGAGTCTTCTTTTTTAGGCCAACTATTGTTCGACATATCTATATCTGCAGTTTCTAAATCTGGGTCTACTACAATTTTTGTTATTTCTTGAGTAGAGACAAATACTCTTGATACTTTTTTATCGTTTTTCATCCAAATTTGAGCAGGAAAAGTTTCTCTTTTTGTAGAACCATCTTTAAGGGTAAGTTCAACAATAATAGGCATTACTAATCCTCCTGGCTTTTCAAAATCTACTTTGTAAAAATAGGTAGGTATTTTTTTAGCATCATCTACATATTTATTCATCGCAGTATTATTTGCATCTGCTTTATCAGAAGTTATATATACTAAATCTCCTAAGCTATCAAAATAAGATTTAGCTCTTGGGTTTTTCTTAATAACATCTTTTATACGCTGACTTTGTTTGTCTGTTAAATACAAAGGTTTTACTTTTTCAATTCCAATATCATTTACGTCTGTAGAATAAAACCATCCTCTCCAAAACCAATCTAAATCCATTGCAGAAGCATCTTCCATAGTTCTAAAAAAATCTGCTGGTGTTGGGTGTTTAAACATCCATCTTTTGGCATAGGTTCTAAAGGCGTAATCAAATAATTCTGGTCCCATAATGGTATGGCGTAACATATATAGCCCTGCTGCAGGTTTTGTATATGCATTTGGCCCAAATTGTTGTACATAATCTCCTTGCGACATAATTGGAGAAATAAATTTTTGTTCTCCTCCCATATATTTTACAATATCTTTAGGTAAATTTCTAGTATTAAAATTAGGGTCGTAATCTAATTCTGCTAAAATTTCTACAAAAGAGTTTAATCCTTCATCCATCCATGTCCATTGTCTTTCATCTGAGTTGATAATCATTGGAAAGAAGTTGTGACCAACTTCATGAGTTATGACACCAATCATACCGTTTTTAGTTCTGTCAGAATAAGTTCCGTCTGGGTTTGGTCTTCCATAATTAAAACAAATCATAGGGTATTCCATTCCTTGATTTTTGGCATGTACAGAAATTGCTTTACTATATGGATAATCAAAAGTCATTTTAGAATATTCTTCTAACGTATTTGCAACTACTCTTGTTGAGTGCTCTTCCCATAAAGGGTTTCCTTCTTTTGGATAGTAAGAAATTGCCATTACATTTCTATTATTAATCCTAACAGCCATAGCATCCCAAATATATTTTCTTGAAGTTGCAAAGGCAAAATCTCTTACATTTTTAGCTTTAAAGTGCCATGTTTTTGTTTTGTTAGAACGTCCTTTTTCATTTTTTTCTGCCTCTTTTTGAGTAACAATTATTACGGGGCTTTTATAAGAAGTTTGAGCTTTTTTCCAACGTTTTAATTGAGTCCTTGTCAAAACCTTTTTAGCGTTTTTTAATTCTCCTGTAGCACCAACAATATGGTCTGCAGGTACGGTTAAGGAAACATCATAATCTCCAAATTCTAGAGCAAATTCACTTCTACCCCAAAATTGCATGTTTTGCCATCCTTCTACATTGTCATATACTGCCAAGCGAGGGAAAAATTGTGCAATAGTATAGTTGTTGTTGCCATCAGGAAAATCTTCAAAACCAGAACGTCCTCCGTCTTTTACAGAGTTGTTAATTAGGTAATTCCATTTAATTCTAAATTTAAAAGTTTCTCCAGATTTCAAGGGTTTAGGTAAGTTAATTCTCATCATTGTTTTGTTAATAAAATGAGAAAGAGGTGTGCTATTTGTAGATACGTCATCAATATGAAAACCAAAACCTTTTCCTTTTCCCAAAAATTCTTTTTTAAATTTTTCTGGTGTAAAAAAGGCAGAGATACTTTTAGATTTTGCTTTAGGGGTATTAGAATCATTTGCTCTCATGTTTTGGTCTAATTGTACCCATAAATAATCTAATATATCTTTAGAGTTGTTATGATATATAATGGTTTCATCTCCATAAATATGATTGTTATTTTCGTCTAAACGAATAGCCATTGTATAATCTACTTTTTGCTGTGTATAGTTATAACCTGGTGCTCCAGCAGCATTGTGTTGTGTGTTAGGTGTTGCTAACAAGTCTTTTATTTGTTTAAACTTGTTGCTATCTGTGTGTCCTTTAACTACTTCTTTTTTATCATCTTTTTTTTTAGTGGATTGAGCAAAAGTTGTAGTAGTTACAAAAAGAACAGAGAATAGTATAAAGGCTATTTTTTTCATATAATTAAGTTTTTGGATTGTTAAGTTGTGGGGCTAAATGTAGTTATATGTAGCTAGAAAAAGTTTGTTTTGTTAAAATTTTAACAAACCTTTATCACTTTTTTTAGATAATAAGATGCTTTTACGTTGTTTACCAACTTTTACTTTTACCATATTTTGTTGTCTTGAAAAATGATTTACCAAAAGGGTATTTTGTATTTCTATTGATGAAAATGATGTTATATTTGATATTTCCAAATAGAAATAAACTAAATCTCCATCGTATTCTTTTCCTAAAAAATCTATTTTTTTAGCAGTATTGTTAATTTTAATAGATAGGTTTTTTTCTAAATATTGTTGAAAATAAACATCATTATTTGACAATTCTTTTTTGGTGGTGAGTTGTAAATCTATATGGTTTTCTTGGTTTAAAACATTTTCAATATCGTCCATAAATACATTGATAATAATTTGTACCGATTTTTCTTCTTCTTTATAAGTAATATCTGTTAAACTAATATAATATTTATGAAGAGAGAAAGATAAAAGTGGTAATAGGACTAAGAATACCAATATTTTTTTGAGTGTCATTTATTTTTTTGATGATTTAAGACCCAATAATTACGCAAAATTACTGTTTTTTAATGATTTTTAAATATCCGATACTTTCTTTTTGTAAAATTTTAATAAGCTCAAGTATTTTTTGTTTTTCATATAAATCTTCAACACCTAAAGGAATGCAGTATTCTATAAAATGATTGTATTTTTTTTTAGGTATTTTTAACTCTGTAAAGAAGAATTTTTCTCCAAATTCATTCAATATTTTTTTTGGAAATGCTAATTTTTTAGCTAATTTTCTTCGTAATGCCCATAAACGTTCTGAAGATTTATCTGCTATTGCAATACGAGCACTAACTCCTTCAAAAGAATTGGCTATGGTTTTTACTATTGGGGGTTTGTTTTTGCTCATTTTATCTGCTTTTATGGGGCCAGTTAATTCTGCATCAGTAAATGTCATTATTTTTTTTAGTAAATCGACTCTTCTATCAATAGGTGTATTTTTTACATCTGTAGTTATTACACCAGATAAATTATGATTTTTTAGTATAATTTCATCTAAAATAATTACATTTTTTTTTAATTGAATAGTAATTTTACGAGTTTTAAGTGTGTGTTTTCCAATAAAAATAATACTTGTTTTATACTGTATAGAAGATATTTTTAAAGAATCTCCTAGTTTTACAGGAATTCTAAATAACCCAATATCATTAGAAAAAGTTCCTTTTTTACTTGCTAGATTAATAATATGTACATTTTTAACTATTTTTAAAGAACCATCATTAACTACAGTGCCAAAAATCTGTATAGGTTTCTTTTGAGCTAATGTAGTAAATGAAGAAATTAAAAGAAGAAAAAGTAATTTTTTAAGCATATTACTCGTTAGTTGATTGTAATCTTACAAAGAAACTACTAACACATCTTAAAACTCTATTAATAGAATGGTAATTTTTTGTTAAAGTAATTCTTGTATTTTTGATAGATGAAAAAACTTATCATAGCAAGTACATCTACTGTTTATGGAAGTAATTATTTAACCTATTTACTACCAACCTTGGCAATTTTTTCTATTTATTTTATTAATGGGTCTTTCAAGTAGAATATTCTAGATAGAAGTCCTACAAATTATTTTCTGCTTTAATTACATACAATTTTGCTGAGAAAAAAACCTTCTTTAAAGAATTATATCGAACTCACGTTATTTTAAAGGAATCAATCTAAAAAGCACAACATCTCTTGCGGGAATTTGAATTTTTTTATTAACATCTGTTGTTCCTATATCTAAATTTTCCCAAACATTTTTAACTTTATAAATCCCTTTTAATTTTTTTATTTTAAATTTACTCCAATTCAAGATTAAGTTTTTAACTTTTATATCTCTATTAAATAAACAGATGGCAATTTCATCGTTTATTAATGGCTTTTGCCATATTTCAAAAGAGCCATAATCCATAATTTTAAAGCCTTGTTTTCCTAATTTATCTTGATCTATTGCTATTACATTTTTGTTTGTGAGTATTTTTTGTGTGTCATACGTCATTGCTCTAAGATCATTTCCAGATATTAAAGGAGCCGCCAACATACACCACATTGTAAAATGTGCTCTACTTTCATTTACTGGCATTTTTATTCCAACGGTCAACATATCTGGGTCGTTCCAATGTCCTGGACCTGCATATTTTTCTAGTCCAACTTGCTTGTCTACAATTGCTGTCCATCCAAATTGATTTCCCCAAACATCTCCATCAAAATTTCCATTAAAATTAATATCGTAAGTAGTTCTCCATATATGTCCTATTTCCTTTGCCCATTTCCAAGGTTTATTTTGTCCCCATTCGCAAATACTAAAAAGAATAGGTCTTTGTTGTTTGTAAAGAGCATCCCTCATCAATGTATAGGACTTTATAACGTCTTGCCCTTCGGTATTACACCAATCATATTTAAGGTAATCTACTCCCCATTCGGCATATTTTTCTGCATCTTTCATTTCATAACTTTTACTTCCTGGTCTTCTTCCACAGGTGTGAGTTCCTGCATCAGAATAAACTCCAAATTTCAATCCTTTCGAGTGAATGTAATCTGCTAATTTCTTCATTCCAGAAGGAAACTTCTCTTTATCAACAATAATATAGCCATTTTTATCTCTACCAACCTGCCAACAATCATCAATCACAATATACTCATAACCAACATCTTTCATTCCTTTAACAACCATTGTATCTGCCATCTCTTTGATTACAGTTTCGTTAATTCCATCACATTTAAAAGTATTCCAACTATTCCAACCCATAGGAGGTGTTTGTGCTAAATTTTTGAATTTTTGACTGAAGATGAAAGATGTAAAAAATAAAAAAAATAAAATATAAATATTTTTCATTTGTAGATAATTTATAAAAAAGTAAAGTTACTATATTTTTAAGAATCTATAATAGATATTTAATCAAGTATCAGGGAAAACTCATACTTTTCAAAACCCAATATCATGACAATCATCTGATTAACAATTAATTAAGATATTGTTTATTTGTATATTATACTGATAATTTAACAAAGTGAATAGACAGGATAAATTAATCGGTATATAAACCACCTTCACAATTTAATTGCCCCTTCTTATAGGAATAATTTCAGTAATTTATGGTGCAGAACTACAAAGTAATCACGAATATGAAAACAAATGATTGGGTTTACAAAATCAAAAGAAGAACCTTTCTTGAATTACCAAACAGAATACCTTCGGAAGGCACTATAAATAGGCTGTTTTCATCAATCAACAGTAATCAATTAGAAAGTTGTTTTATAGAATGGTAATTTTTTGTTAAAGTAATTGTTGTATTTTTGATAGATGAAAAAACTTATCATAGCAAGTACATCAACAGTTCATGGAAGCAGTTATTTAACCTATTTACTGCCAACTTTGGCAACTTTTTTTAAAGGTGTAAAAACTATTTTGTTTATACCATATGCAAGACCTAGTGGTATTACTTATAATGAATATACAGCTATTGTTAAAAAGGTTTTTGTTACCATTGATATTGATGTAAAAGGGATTCACGAATATAAAAACCCTAAAGAAGCTGTAAAAAATGCAGCAGCTATTTTTACGGGAGGAGGAAATACTTTTGAGTTAGTAAATCAATTATATAAAAATAATCTTATGACTGATTTACAACAAGTTCTTAATAATGGAACACCCTATTTAGGTACTAGTGCAGGTAGTAATATTTGTGGCATAACTATGATGAATACTAATGATATGCCTATCGTGTACCCACTAAGTTTTAATACTTTAAAGATGATTCCATTTAATATTAATGCACATTATTTAGACCCCATTAAAGGCTCTACCCATAAGGGAGAAACAAGAGAAACACGAATAAAAGAATACCACGTTTTTAATAACACTCCTGTTTTAGGATTGAGAGAAGGGAGCTGGTTAGAGGTTTCTAATGGTTCTATTCTTTTAAAAGGAGAATTATCTGCTCGTTTATTTGAAAAAGATAAAATACCTAAAGAGTTTAAAAGTGGTAGTAATTTTAATTTTTTAGGATAAATAATTTAGTTATACATTTAAGAAATATCCTTAAACTGATTTTAAGCATGTTATAATTTTTAAAAGGTCTATTTTTTAGCATTAATTTCTATCAATTACATCTCCAGAACCGATAGATTTGCTGTTAATATATTTAGGGTTTCCTTTATAATAAATGTTTCCTGAGCCTACAACTTTTGCTTTTATTTTATTTTTTACAGTGGTTTTAATACTACCAGACCCTGCAATTTTAGCATTAATAGTATTGGCTTGTAAACCATACGCTTTTATACTACCAGACCCTGCAATAGAACAAGTAAACTTATCTGTAGTACCAGAGATTTTAATATTTCCAGACCCTCCTATAGAGCTTTTTACATTATTAGCATTTACAATTGCATAAATATTTCCAGATCCTCCTAAACTTAACTTAATATTATCTGCCTTAATAACATCTTCACTTTTTAAATTACCAGATCCTCCTAAAGAAATAGCTTCAATTTCGTTAAAAGGAATAGTAATTGTTAAACGCTTTGTAATTCTTATATTTACATTGTTTTTAAACTTAACTTTTAGTGTACCACCTTTAACCTCTGTAATAATTACATCAATAATATTTTCTTCTCCTTTTATGGTAATTTTTCCTTCTTTCCCTTTTACTAAAACTACATCAAAAGAGCCTCCTATTGAAATTGCATTATACTCTGATGTTTCTCTTACTTTAGTAACTACATGCCCGTTACCTCTTATTCTTTTTCCAAACCAATTTTGTGCATTTATTGAAATTGTAAGTATAAAAAAGATGCTTGTTATGATTAATTTTTTCATGATATTCTTTTCTTGTTTAATTAATTATTTTCTCTAATAGATACACCTCCGTACCTAGATTTTATTGTAATTTTTGAATTTGTTTTTTTTTCTCCATAAGTACCCTTATAATATTTTTTTGATGTTTTTACAATACTTTTTATCATATCTACTTTTTCTTTATTATACCTAAAACCTGCATAACTTAAATCTACCACAAAATTAAAATTACAATTTGGTGCTACTCCAATTTTAATCCTTGTATATTCTGCTGTAATATTTACAAAATCAAAGTTATTTGCTAAGTTTCTAATTTTTATACCTCCATAATCTGTATCAATTTGTACACTTTTATAGATTGTACCAAACTTTATACTTGTGTAATCTCCATTTCCATTAATTTTTTGGGCTTTATCTACTCGAACACTTCCGTAATCTGCATTAAAATCTAAATCTAAAATTTCATTAAAATTAATAGTAGAATAATCTGAGTTTATCTTTATTCTTTCAGATTTTTCAATTGTTAATTTAGAATAATCAATATTAATATTTCCTTTTTTCATATAAGAAATGGTTGAACTTGCACAGTATTCTAACTCTATATTATTAGTATTATTAAGTAACTCTCCAATAGTAATTTTACCATAATCACAATTAATAGTAGCTTTCCCTTCTAATTTATTCAAACTAATAGCTCCATAATCATTCTCTAAATTTACATGATTGCTTACTGGCATTTTTATATAATAATTAATTTGATAATTAGTGTTATTACTTCTTTTAAACCAAGACCATCTACTAGTATTTTTAGTAAAAATAGTTCTTGCTTTTACCCTGTTTTTGGTAGCATTAAACTCTACATCAATTGAAGCTAATTTGTCTTTTACAGCATCTAAATTATTGCCTTTTACAGTTATTTTTACCTCAATTTCAACACGGTTTTTACTCCACGTAATTATGTTTATATTTCCATATTTATTATCAACTCCAATAATTGCATCACTATTTACCTTAAAAACTTTGTTGATAGTTCTTGATTTTTCATATTTCTTTTTATCGTTATTAGTAAAAGCCAATAACGGAATTAAAAACAGTATAAAAATTATTTTATAAATATATTCTTTCATTTTCTAAATCTTTAGGATTTTTTATTAATTCTATTTGTTTTAGTACATTTTCTAATACTAGCATTCTGTTTTGATAATTACTAATCATAGCATGTATTACTCTTTCTTCGTAGCCATTTTTTGTTAAATCTGCCACCAAAATTTTATAATTATCTTCTAATTTTTCTAATTGATTTATAGCTTGTTCAATTACTTTTTCGGTATTTAAACTCCTATATTTTTCTACTTTTCTTAATTCTTGTTGTATGGTTGTTAGAAAATAATTTTGTGTCTCTGCCATTTTTGGCGATACATCTGCTAAATCTAGTATCTTTTTTTGATGATTGCTCCCCAACCAAAAACCCAGTAATAATACTACTGATGCCGCTACAGAGAACCATTTCCAAGAGGGCTTTTGTACTGATTTTTTATATAATTTTTGTTCAAACCTCTCTAAATGTCCAGAATGAGGTTCAAGAATATCAAAAGTGTTTTCTAAAAAAAAGTGATGCAATTTATCTTCCATAAACAGATGTTTTATTACTAATTATTAGCAGTTTTTGTTTTAATTTTTTCTTTGCTCTAGAGATGGTTGTTCGTACATTTTCATTAGTAATTTTTAGTATTTGAGCTATTTCTTCATAATCATATCCTTCAATTAAATTTAAAGTAAGAATTACACAATAATTCTCCCTTAAAGAATGTAGAGCTTCTAACACCTTTTTAGGTTGAATCTCACTATAATTTAGTTCTTCTTCTAGTAGTTCTTCTTCTAGCTCTCTTTCATTTGATGTAGAAACAATCTCTAATTTTACAGCTTCATATCGCTTATTTCTCTTTAACTGTGTTAAACATTTATTAACCACAATTCGCTTTAACCACGCACCAAAAGCAACATTTCCTTTATACATTTCTAACTTTGTAAATGCAGATAAAAATGCTTCTTGCATCATATCCTCAGCATCAAACTCATCTCTTAAAACTCTATACGCAGTATTATACATCGCTTTAGAATAACATTTATATAGTTCTAACTGAGCCATTTTATCAGACTTTTTACAGCGTTCTAAGAGTTTAGTTATATGTGGTTGATTAGCTTTCAATAAAACGTTTCTATTTTATAGACGCACTTTTTTTTTCTTTGTGACAGTTTTTTAAAATAAAAATACAACAAATTGGCACAACAATTGTTTTTACAATAGGATAAAATATAAAAATAATTATTTACTTTATTGATTATCAAAAACATAAAACAAAATAATGTAATTTTGATACCTTAAAGAAAAAAAATAAATGTCACTGTGACAGAATACAAAGCAAATGAGTAAGCCAAAAGTAATTAATATAGACAATTTGTCGTTACATAGTATGTTAAATGAAGATTCCGAATTAATCCCTTTAATGACACCAGAGGATGAAGAAATCATCAAAAATGAAAGTGTCCCAAACGTTTTACCAATTTTACCATTACGAAATACAGTATTATTCCCTGGAGTTGTAATTCCTATCACTGCTGGTAGAGATCAATCTATAAAATTGATAAATGATGCCAATAAAGGCGATAAAATTATTGGAGTAGTTACTCAAAAAAACGAAGAAGTAGAAGAACCAAAAGGAAAAGACATCTACAAAACTGGTGTTGTAGCTCAAATTTTACGTGTATTAAAAATGCCCGATGGTAATACTACTGTTATTATTCAAGGAAAAAAACGTTTTGAAATTCAAAAAATTATTCAAGAACAACCCTATCTAAAAGCAACCACAAAAGAAGCCAAAGAAGAAATAGATATTGATGATAAAAAAGAATTTAATGCAATTATTGATTCTATCAAAGACCTAGCATTAGAGGTAATTAAAGAAAACCCAATGTTGCCCTCTGAAGCATCATTTGCCATTAAAAATATACAAAGTAATACATTTTTAGTCAATTTTATTGCCTCAAATATGGATTTAAGTGTAATGCAGAAACAAGTTATTTTAGAAAAAGACAACCTAAAAGAACGTGCCTTATTAACGCTAAAAAACTTAAATAAAGAATTACAAAAATTACGCTTAAAAAATGATATTCAATCTAAAACTCGTTCTGATTTAGACCAACAGCAAAAAGAGTATTATTTACACCAACAATTAAAAACCATACAAGAAGAACTAGGAGGTGTTTCTAATGACCAAGAATTAGAAGAAATGCGTACCAAAGCAAGCTTTAAAAAATGGAACAAAGAAGTTGCTAAAACTTTTGAAAAAGAATTGAGTAGATTAAAACGTATGAATCCACAAATGTCAGATTATGGTGTACAACGCAACTACTTAGAGCTAATGTTAGAGTTACCATGGGGCGAATATTCTAAAGATAAATTTAATCTTAAAAATGCTCAAAAAATATTAGATAGAGATCACTTTGGATTAGAAAAAGTAAAAGAAAGAATTATAGAACATTTGGCTGTTTTAAAATTAAAAGGGGATATGAAATCTCCTATAATATGTTTGTATGGACCTCCTGGGGTTGGAAAAACTTCTCTAGGAAAATCAGTCGCAGAAGCCCTAGGACGCAAGTATGTACGTATGTCTTTAGGAGGTTTGCGTGATGAAGCAGAAATACGAGGACACCGTAAAACCTATATCGGTGCAATGCCAGGACGTTTAATTCAAAATATTAAAAAAGCAGGAACATCAAATCCAGTGTTTGTTTTAGATGAAATTGATAAATTAAGTAATAGCCATCAAGGAGACCCTTCATCTGCAATGTTAGAAGTATTAGATCCAGAACAAAATACAGACTTTTATGATAACTATTTAGAAGTAGGATATGATTTATCTAAAATCCTTTTTATTGCAACAGCAAATAACCTTAGTCAAATTCCTTGGGCATTACGTGATAGAATGGAAATTATTAATGTAACTGGATATACTATTGAAGAAAAAATAGAAATTGCTAAAAAACATTTATTGCCAAAACAATTAAAAGAACACGGGTTAAGTACAAAACATTTAAAGTTAGGCAAAAAACAACTAGAAAAAATTGTAACAGGTTATACTAGAGAATCTGGAGTAAGAGGATTGGAAAAACAAGTAGCAAAGATGGTACGTTTTGCAGCAAAATCTATTGTTTTAGAAGAAAAATACAATATTACTATAACTATAGATGATATTGAAACCATTCTTGGTCCTGCACGTTTAGAGAGAGATAAATATGAAAATAATGACGTTGCTGGCGTAGTAACAGGTTTAGCATGGACAAGTGTTGGGGGTGATATTTTGTTTATCGAATCTATCTTATCAAGAGGAAAAGGAGGCTTAAGCATTACTGGAAACCTTGGAAAAGTAATGAAAGAATCTGCCACTATAGCCATGGAATATATTAAAGCAAATGCAGATGATTTTGGCATCAATCCAAAAATTTTAGAAAACTACAATGTGCATATTCATGTACCAGAAGGTGCAACCCCAAAAGATGGTCCAAGTGCAGGAATTACCATGTTAACCTCATTGGTTTCTGTTTTTACACAACGTAAAGTAAAAAACAAATTGGCTATGACTGGAGAAATTACTCTACGAGGAAAAGTATTGCCAGTTGGTGGAATTAAAGAAAAAATATTGGCAGCAAAAAGAGCCAATATCAAAGAAATTTTAATGTGCGAAGAAAACAGAAAAGATATTGAAGAAATTAAACCCAATTATTTAAAAGGGCTTACTTTTCATTATGTTACAGAAATGAGCCAAGTAATTAGTTTGGCTTTAACTAAACAAAAAGTTAAAAATGCTAAAAAATTAGTATAATAATCTAGACCAAATCAAAATTTGCTATAAAAAAACGATTAGGTTTTAAAACCTAATCGTTTTTTTATACTATCAGTAAAACTTATTTCTTAAAACTCTGTAATAGTTTTTTTAATAATAGCAATACACTCCATTAATTGTTCTTCTGTCATTACCAAAGGTGGTGCAAAACGTATAATATTTCCATGAGTTGGTTTTGCTAACAAACCATTATCACGTAATTTTAAACAAATATTCCACGCAGTATTGCTATCTTCTGTATCATTAATTAACACAGCATTTAACAAACCTTTTCCTCGTACCAAAGTTACCAAATTATTTTCTTTGGCAAAATCGGTCAATTCTTTTCTAAAAATCTGACCTAAATATTCAGCATTTTCAGCTAATTTTTCATCTTTCACAACTTCTAAAGCTGCTATAGCAACTGCTGCTGCAATGGGGTTACCCCCAAATGTAGAACCATGATTTCCTGGCTTTATCACATTCATAATCCCATCATCTGCCAACACCGCAGAAATAGGATATGCTCCTCCACTTATTGCTTTTCCTAAAATTAAAATATCTGGTTGCACATTTTCATGATTTACTGCCAATAATTGTCCTGTACGAGCAATACCTGTTTGTACCTCATCTGCAATAAATAACACATTATGTTTTGTACATAAGGCTTTGGCTTTGGCTAAATATCCTTTAGATGGCACATACACTCCTGCTTCTCCTTGTATTGGTTCAACTAAAAAACCAGCAATATTTTTATCATTTTCTAAAACTTCTTCTAAAGCTTGTAAATTATCGTATTCAATTTTGATAAATCCGTTGGTAAAAGGACCAAAATTTTTACGGGCTACTGGGTCATTAGAAAAAGAGATAATGGTAGTTGTACGCCCATGAAAATTATTTTTACACACCACAATTTGTGCTTTATTTTCTTCAATACCCTTTACTTCGTATGCCCATTTTCTACAAATTTTTAAAGCTGTTTCTACTGCTTCTGCACCAGTATTCATAGGTAACAACTTATCAAACCCAAAATATTGGGTAGCAAATTTTTCATATTTCCCTAATACATCATTATAAAATGCACGTGACGTTAAACTTAAAGTTTTTGCCTGTTGTGTCATTGCATCTACAATCTTCGGATGACAATGCCCTTGGTTTACCGCAGAATATGCCGATAAAAAATCATAATATCTTTTACCTTCTACATCCCACACATATACTCCTTCTCCTCTATTTAAAACCACAGGAAGTGGATGATAATTGTGTGCTCCGTACTTGTTTTCTAAATCGATTGCTTGTTGTGACGTTAATTGTTCTAAAACAGCCATTTTTAATATTTTTAAATTGATAAAATAACTATTCCTGTTCTACCTTTATCCTTCCGAAGTACTCGAAAATTCAGCGTGGGAGAGAAATCATCCCTAAAATTAAGATTTGCAAAATACAAAATATTCATTGTTTGATAAATTTTTTCTTCACATTTATTCTATTTTTGCGTTTATGGTTAGAAATAGAAAGAAAAGAGTTGTTTTTGAAAACGTAGAAGTAATAGATGCAGGAGCAAGAGGAAAAACCATTGCCAAAGCACCAGATGGACGTGTAATTTTCTTAACAAATACTGTGCCTGGTGATGTGGTTGATGTACAAACAGGACGAAAAAGGAAAGCATACTATGAGGGTACTGCCATAAAATTTCATAAACTTTCTGATAAAAGAACCGAACCTGTTTGCGAACATTTTGAGTTTTGCGGAGGTTGTAAATGGCAACATATGAAATATGAAGACCAACTTTTTTACAAAGAAAAAGAGGTGGTACAAAATCTAAAACGCATCGGTCATTTAGAGTTGCCAAAAATTACACCTATTTTAGGTTGCAAAAATATTTATTTTTATAGAAATAAAATGGAATTTTCTTTTTCATCGAACCGTTGGTTAACGTATGATGAAATAAATTCTGATGATGAAATTGATAGCAGAAATGCCTGCGGATTTCATATTGCTGGTATGTGGGATAAGATTTTAGATGTAGATAAATGTCACTTACAAGAAGCCCCTTCTAACGATATTAGAAACAGCATCAAACAATTTGCTATTAAGAATGAGATTCCGTTTTTTAATCCAAGAGAGCAAGATGGCATGCTACGTACTATGATGCTGCGTATTGTTTCTACTGGCGAAATTATGTTGGCAATTCAGTTTTACAAAGAAGATAAAACAAAACGTGAGTTGTTATTGAATTTTATTGCTAATAAATTCCCCCAAATTACATCATTGCAATACATCATCAACGGAAAAGCCAATGATACTATTTATGACCAAGAAGTGGTGTTATTTAAAGGACGTAATCATATTTTTGAAGAAATGGAAGGTTTACGTTTTAAAATCAATGCAAAATCTTTTTACCAAACCAACTCCACACAAGCCTATGAGTTGTATAAAATTACCCGAGAATTTGCCAATTTAACAGGCGATGAATTAGTATATGATTTATACACAGGTACAGGAACGATTGCTCAATTTGTTGCTAAAAAGGCAAAAAAAGTTATTGGTGTAGAATCTGTACCCGAAGCTATTGAAGATGCAAAAAAGAACGCAACTCTTAATAAAATTACAAATTGCGAGTTTTTTGTAGGTGATATGAAAGAGGTATTTACCGAAGATTTCATCAACCAACACGGTAAACCTGATGTTATTATTACCGACCCGCCAAGAGATGGGATGCACAAAAAAGTGGTGGAACAGATTTTAAATATTCTACCCAACAGAATTGTGTATGTAAGTTGTAATTCTGCTACACAAGCAAGAGATTTAGCCTTGATGAAAGAACACTATACCATTGTTAGCACACAGGCTGTAGATATGTTTCCACAAACCCACCACGTAGAGAATGTTGTATTGCTTGAATTGATAAGGGATTGTGAGAGCGTTACAAATAATTAATTACCCTATTTTTTGCCCTGTTTTATATTTTTTACCTAAAAACCAACCATCCTAAGATAGCTCCAACAGCACCATATAACTTGGAGTTATCTTAGGATGGTTGGTTTTTAGGTAAAAAATATAAAACAG
>CAZZPG010000009.1:0-21910 GCA_964655975.1 uncultured Flavobacteriaceae bacterium | reverse complement strand
AAGTTGATAAAATCTGTAAGTTTTTTAAGAGAAAAACGCGCACAAAAACCGCTTAAAAAAATTATAGAAAACAAACAAACATTTCCAATAGTTAAAAGTAATGCTGCTTTAGCTATAAATCAATTAAAACAGTAAAAAAATGAAAAATATAGCAAAAATTTTTATAGTACTATTTCTACTTACACAAGTAACAATAAGTGCACAAGAAAAAAGAATTAGTTTTAAAAAAGGAGTTTTAAAAATATGCTCTTCTAAAAATTTTCAAATAGAAGGATATGATGGCAAAGAAGTTATTATAAAAGGATTATTTGATTCTAAAGAAAATATTTTTTTTACGAATACTTATAAAACATTAAAAAATTTAAATTTTCAAGGCAAAGTAGAAATTTTATCATCCTACAGTAGTAATGATAAAAACCGTACAAAAGGATTAAAAAAATTAGGAAAAGATTCTAATAATGGGTTGTTTTTAAGAATAGAACAAAAGAATAACCAATTAATTGTAAGTGATAAAATTAGAGATAATATATTTGTGATGCTCTCAGATGAAAGTTATAAAATTATGATACCCAATACTTTAAAATTAATTTGGGATACACAAAGATGTAAAGAAAAACCAGAAGAAGAATTTCATAAAGAAATCCATTTTTACAACTCAAAAACCTCAAGTTTATCTTATTTTAAAGGAGAAGTAGAGATTTCTACTTCTCTGAAGAATTTAAAATTAAAAGATGTTACAGGGCCTGTTTCTATAAACTCTTTAGGAGGAAATATAAAAATTATTTTTGACAAAACTTCTCCCAAAAAACTCTATTCTGTATATACTAATAATGGATATATTGATATTACTTTATCTCAATCATCAAATATCTTAATTGATGCCAAAGCAAGTGAAATTTATAGTAACTTAGAATTTAAAATTTTAGAGGATAAAGAAGTAAATGACCTTCAAGAAATGAAATTAAAGTTGAATACAGGTAGAGTAAAAATGAAATTAAATACGGGTATAGGGAGTATTTATTTACGAAAAGACTAAGCTATAAATTTTATTTTAAAATATCTAAATAAGGTTTTAATTACTCATAAAAATATGTTTTTTTTGTTCTAAAATCTCCATCAATAGAGCTGTTAAACTCTTTTAAGTACCCGTTACTATCTGTTTTATAAGTAATAAGATTATGTTTGCCATTCCTAGCAATGTGTGATAAATATTGAGAACTATAAATTTCTGAAGCTCCTTGTAATGAGTAAAAAAGAACAGCATTATTACCATTTTTAAAAGTTTTTCCTACAGTATCTTTCCATAAAAAACCTTTAGGAATAATACTACTATTATTATAGTAATATTTTACGGTTAATACATCTGTTTTTGTAGTCAAATTAGTTACTTTTAAACTTGAAACAGAAGTATTAGATATAGATAGTTGAGTCGCAAATAGACCATTAGATATTTTATATATACGTTGCTTTTTATTTAAATATAAAGAGTCTTTTCTAGTACTGTTAAACTGTGTTCTAATAATTAAATTTGAAGCATCATAGTTAAAAGATAAAATTTTATTTAAGGTTTTTATGGTATCAATTCTTTTTTTAGAATCATAAAATATACTTCTAGTTTTTTCTGGAATTAAGACGTTTAAGCTGTTAAATTCTTTTATGCTAACTAAAAAATTATTGCTATTGTAGTTCCATTTTTTATAACTGATAAGATTTCTGTCTTTATTGTAGAAACTATCAATTTTAATTTTCCTATTTTTAAAAATGGTAATTTTGTAAGCAGAAGGACGCCCCTTTTGGTAAGTAACTTCTATAATTTTTTTAATATCTAATTCTGCTCTAGGAAGTTCTCCATTTAAAAAAATTCCATTTTCACTAGTACAAGAAAGTAACACAATACTAAATACAAAAAGAATTCCTAATTTTTTCATTTCTCTATTTTATTAAAAGGGATAAATATAGTTTTCAATTAAAAAAAACCGATATAAACTCAACGACATTTTTTTATTTTTATTGGATACATTTTATTTATTTATTTATTAAAACCCATTCTCCTTTAGCTATCAAAGGTATGGCTTGCTTGTATTTTACTATTTTTTCTTCCCCACTCATTACATTTTTAATGGTAATACGTTCATTTCTACCAATTTTTGGTTGCTCACGTACAATAGTTTCAACAGGTTGTTGCTCTTGTTGTCTAGAGTTTTGAATGGCTTGTTCAGTGGTGTTTTGAACATCATCTTTACGCAAGTTTAATTTTTCTCTTTTTTGTTGATGAGCTTCAGAAATTTGATTTGCTTCTTGGTTTGGTAGCTCTCCTTTAAACAAGAATGATAATACTTCTTTATTAATATCATCTGCCGTTTTCTTAAACAACTCAAAAGCTTCAAATTTATAGATTAGCAGAGGGTCTTTTTGCTCATAAGAAGCATTTTGTACAGATTGCTTTAAATCATCCATTTTACGTAAATGATCCTTCCAATTTTCATCAATAATAGCTAGCGTAATGTTCTTTTCAAAATCTGTAATTAATGATTTTCCTTCGCTTTGGTACGCTTCCTTTAAATTAGTAACTACTTCTAACGTTTTAATTCCATCAGTAAAAGGCACTACAATACGCTCATATCTGCTCCCCTCTGTTTCATATACATTTTTAATAACAGGATACGCTGCAACAGCATTTTTTTCAATTTTATTTTTGTAATGTTCTGTAATAATTTTGTACAATTTATCTGCTAATTCTTTTTCAGATAGATTGTTAAATTCTTCTTCTGAAAAAGGTGATGTCATTGATGAAAAACGAATCAATTCAAACTCAAAATTTTGAAAATCTTTGTTTATTTTACTACTATTGATGATAGATTCGCAGGTATCATAAATCATATTAGCAATATCAATCTGTAAACGTTTACCATCTAAGGCGTGTTTTCTACGTTTATACACAAACTCCCGTTGTGCGTTCATAATATCATCATATTCTAACAAACGTTTTCTAATACCAAAGTTGTTTTCTTCAACTTTTTTCTGAGCACGTTCAATAGATTTGGTAATCATAGAATGTTGTATTACTTCGCCTTCTTTTAAGCCCATTCTATCCATCATTTTGGCAATTCTTTCCGAACCAAATAAACGCATTAAGTTATCATCTAACGCTACATAAAATTGAGAGCTTCCTGGGTCTCCTTGTCTACCAGCACGCCCTCGTAATTGACGATCAACCCTACGAGAATCGTGTCTTTCTGTACCAATAATTGCCAAACCACCAGCTTTTTTAACCTCATCAGATAATTTAATATCCGTACCCCGCCCTGCCATATTGGTAGCAATAGTTACCACACCAGGTTTACCAGCTTCTGCAACAACATCAGCTTCTTTTTTATGCAATTTTGCATTTAAAATATTATGTGGAATTTTACGCATTTGTAACATTCTACCTAATAATTCTGATATTTCTACAGATGTTGTTCCTACTAAAACAGGTCTGTTTTGTGCAACTAATTTTACAATATCATCTATAACTGCATTAAATTTTTCTCTAGTTGTTTTGTAAACTAAATCTTCTTTATCATTTCTTAATAAAGGAACATTAGTAGGTATTTCTACCACATCTAATTTATAAATTTCCCATAATTCACCTGCTTCTGTAACGGCTGTACCTGTCATACCAGAAAGTTTACGGTACATTCTAAAATAGTTTTGAAGGGTGATGGTTGCAAATGTTTGTGTAGCATCTTCAATAGTTACATTCTCTTTGGCTTCTAGGGCTTGGTGTAATCCGTCTGAGTATCTACGTCCATCCATTACACGTCCTGTTTGCTCATCAACAATCATTACTTTGTTTTCAATCACCACGTATTCTACATCTTTTTCAAAAACTGTATAGGCTTTTAATAATTGATTCATTGTATGGATACGCTCACTTTTTATGCTAAAATCCTTGTATAAAGATTCTTTTTCTTTAGCTTTTTCTTCTGGTGATGTTTCACTTTGCTCAATTTTACCAATTTTTACACCGATATCTGGTAGTATAAAGAAATCATCATCGCTAGTTTTTGTTGATAAGTGTGCGATACCTTTATCGGTCAAATCAATTTGATTATTTTTTTCTTCAATGGTAAACCAAAGTGCTTCGTCTACTTCTGGCATCAACTTGTTGTTGTCTGCCATATATACATTTTCAGTTTTTTGTAATAATTGTTTAATGCCTTCTTGTGATAAATATTTTATTAAGGCTTTATTTTTTGGTAGACCTCTGTACACTCTAAGTAATTGAAATCCTCCTTCTTTGGTATCTCCAGAAGTAATTAGTTTTTTAGCTTCTGCCAATACACCAATTAAGTATTTACTTTGTAAGTCAACTAAATCAGCTACTAAAGGTTTTAACTCATTAAACTCGTGTATATCTCCTTGTGGTACTGGTCCAGAAATAATTAAGGGTGTTCTAGCATCATCAATCAAAACCGAATCTACTTCATCTATAATGGCATAATTTGGGGCTCTTTGTACTAAATCTTCTTTAGAGCTTGCCATATTATCACGTAAGTAATCGAAACCAAACTCGTTATTTGTACCGTAAGTAATATCAGCATTATAGGCTTTTCTACGTGCTTCTGAGTTTGGGTCATGATAATCGATACAGTCTGTACTTAGTCCGTGGAATTCAAAAATAGGTCCCATCCACGCTTTATCTCGTTTTGCTAAATAATCATTTACGGTTACTAAATGCACGCCTTTACCTGTTAGGGCATTTAGGTAAACAGGTAGGGTAGACACTAATGTTTTACCTTCACCAGTCATCATTTCGGCAATTTTACCTTGATGTAAAACAGAGCCTCCAATTAATTGTACATCATAATGTACCATATCCCATGTTACGGGTTTACCAGCAGCATCCCAAGAGTTTGCCCAGTAGGCTTTGTCATTTTCTAAAGTAATGTGGTCTCTTTCTGCAGATAATTCTCTATCAAAAGGGGTTGCTGTAACTTCTACTTCTTCATTATCTTTAAAGCGTTTTGCTGTTTCTTTAATCACCGCAAAAGCTTCTGGAAGAATTTCTTCTAAAATAGTTTCTGATGCTTTGTAGGCATCATCTTTTAGTGTGTCTATTTCTGGGAAAATATCTTCTTGTCTGTCTATGGATGCTGTTTTGGCTTCTACTTCAAGAGCTATAATTTTATCATCAAAAGTTTTGGTAGCTACTCTTATTTTGTTTTTAAATTCTAGTGTTTTGGCACGTAATTCATCATTTGTTAAAGAAGCAATATTATTTTTAAAAGTATTTACTTTATTTACAATAGGTTGTAATATTTTTAAATCTTTTTTTTGTTTGTCTCCTACAAAAAGTTTTAAAACTGAGTTTAATATGCTCATTATGTTGTGTTTATGTAATTATTTTTTTCAGAAATATTATATCTGAAAATGGGTATAAAAATAACCAAAAAAAAAGCCTCTAGTGAGACTTTTTCAAATTATTTATTTGTTAATATTCATCTTCATTCCAAAGATAATCATCTTCGGTAGGATAATCTGGCCAAATTTCAATAATAGAGTCATAAGAATCTCCTTCATCTTCTATATCTTGCAGGTTTTCTGCAACTTCTAAAGGAGCTCCTGTTCTAATAGCGTAATCTACTAACTCGTCTTTGGTTGCTGGCCAAGGTGCATCTGCTAAATAAGATGCTAATTCTAATGTCCAATACATTTCTTAATATTGTTTAATTTTCTGCAAAAATAATTTTTTTACTCAGAAAAACAAGCTTTTTTAAAGAAATATAAAATCAATAAAAAAAGAACTTAGTTTTCTTTCTCAGAAATCCATTTTATTTCCTGAACTGATAAGTCTTTAGACAATTTTCGTGCCAGTACAAAAAGATAGTCAGAAAGTCGGTTTAAATATATTAATATATTTGGATTTATTTCTTCTTGGTCATTTAATGCCACAGAAATGCGTTCTGCTCTTCTGCAAATACAACGTGTTATGTGACAGAATGACACGGTTTGATGTCCTCCTGGGAGGATAAAATGAGTCATTTGTACTAATTCTTTATTCATTATGTCTATTTTATTTTCTAAAAAGGTAATAGATTTTTTAGTTATTTTAGGAATATTTAAACGTTCTTTTCCATTTTTTAAGGTTTCTTTTTCGGGTGGTGTTGCTAGCATAGAACCCAAAGTAAATAAATCTGTCTGTATTTTTAGTAATGATTCTTTTAGAGACTCTGCTATATTTTGGTCTTTTATGAGTCCTATGTATGAATTGAGTTCATCTACTGTGCCGTAACTCTCTATACGTAAATGATTTTTGGGTACACGTGTGCCTCCGTATAATGCTGTTGTGCCTTTATCGCCAGTTTTTGTGTAAATTTTCATGATATAAATTAAAATGATTAGTATTTGATAAAAATATAGATTTTATTTAAAACAGGGTTTAAAGTAAATAAAACTGTTTGAAATGTATATTTTTTTTGCAAGATATTTATTAAAACGGTTTAAATTTATTGTTTTTTTTAAGCTGAATGCTCTAAATTATATAAAAACTTATAAAAGATTACAGCTAAAAAATAGTTATTATTTTTATCTTTTAGTGTAACAAAGAAGCTTATTTAAATAAATTGTGCATAACTTTTATTATTTGTTAAAAATCATTTTTGTAAAAGACCATCTCTCTAAGTATATTTGTTATTCATTTTTTAGTAAAAATAAATGGAACACTTTGTAGTATCTGCACGTAAATATCGTCCTCAAAATTTTGAAGATGTAGTTGGGCAACAAACCATTACAAATACGTTAGAAAAAGCTATAAAAAATAATCATTTAGCTCAAGCACTTTTATTTACAGGGCCTAGAGGTGTTGGAAAAACGTCTTGTGCACGTATTTTGGCTAAAAAAATTAATCAGCAAGATGTAGAAAATTCAAAAAATGAAGATTTTGCTTTTAATATTTTTGAATTAGATGCTGCCTCTAATAATTCTGTAGATGATATACGTAATTTAACTGATCAAGTTCGCATACCCCCACAAACTGGTAAATATAAAGTCTATATTATAGACGAGGTACACATGCTGTCTCAAGCAGCATTTAATGCTTTTTTAAAGACTTTAGAAGAGCCTCCAGCACATGCTATTTTTATTTTAGCAACTACAGAGAAGCATAAAATAATTCCGACTATACTATCTCGATGTCAAATTTTTGATTTTAAACGAATAGGTGTTTTAGATACAAAAAATTATCTAAAAGATATTGCAGAAAAAGAAGGAATTATTGCAGATGATGATGCTTTACATATTATTGCACAAAAGGCTGATGGAGCTATGAGGGATGCTCTTTCTATTTTTGATAGAGTAGTTAGTTTTTCTGGTACAAATTTAACTAGAGAAGCAGTAACTCAAAACCTAAATGTTTTAGATTATGAAACGTTTTTTAGTATGACAGATTTATTGCTAGGAAATAAAATACCTGATGTTTTAATTGCTTTTAATACTATTTTAGGAAAAGGTTTTGAGGGACATCATTTTATTAATGGATTAGCTTCTCATTTTAGAGATTTATTGGTTGCCAAAGACAAAGCTACAATTAGTTTATTAGAAGTAGGTGATACTACCAAAAAAAAGTATTTAACACAAGCAACCAAAGCAACTTTATCTTTTTTATTAGAAGCTATAAATAAAGCCAATGATTGTGATTTGAATTATAGAGCCAGTAAAAATAAACGATTGCTAGTAGAACTTACCTTAATGCAAATTGCCTCTATCACTTTTGATAGAGAAAAAAAAAAGCGTACTAATTATATAATCCCTGCTACATTTTTTACCTCACTAACACCCGTTACAAAAATTATAAAACCTAAACGAGTTAAAAGAGAAATAGTAAAAACTACTATACCAAAGCCTATTTTACAATCTCCTCCTATATTTAAAGAGAAAAGGCGTTCATCATCTTTATCATTAAAAAGTGTTTATAAGAAAAATGAAGGAGAAAAAAAGGTTTTAGCAAAAAATTATGATAATTATCCTAAAACACCTTTTACAAAAGAGAAATTACTAGGTTATTGGGATGAATTTCATCAAAATTTATTAAAAAAAGGAGAAAAAAGTATCGCATCTATTTTAAAAACAGATTATCCTCAACTAAAAGAGAATTTTATTATAGAATTAACACTTCCAAACACTTTAATGGAAAACCAGTTAGAAAGAACCAAGCCCCAATTAGTTTATTTTTTACGAGAAAAATTAAATAATTACGCTATTCAATTTAATACTAAGGTAAATAAAATGGTTGCTAAAAAATTTGTATATACTCCACAAGAAAAATATAAAAAACTGAAAGAAAAAAAACCTCTTTTAGAAAAGTTACGTAGTACTTTTCATCTTGATTTAAACTAGCTTTATTGTAATTTTTCAATAGCCTTTTCTATTAATTTATCATCACTATGTGTAAGGTTATAATTTGCATCATTTTTAATACTAATTTCGGGTATTATTCCAACTTTAAAATACTGTGTTCCATCAGGAAATTCAGTTCTAGAATTAGTAATTGTAAAATTCCATCCGTTAGATAAATCTTTACTTACAATATTGCCAGATGCTCCTGAAGACCTAGACCCAATATGTACTAAATTATCTCTTTGTAGCATTGCCAATAGAAACATTTCTCCTCCACTAGCTGTATCACCATTAGATAATAATGCTATTTTTTTTGTTCTAAAGCCTGTACCACTGGGTTTAATCTTCCATTCTTTCTTTATAAATGAATTTCCATCAGGATAATATTCTATCATATAGGTTGCTGTTTTATCTATAAACCGTTGTGCAATGTACCTTGGCACATAATTTGTGCCTCCTGCACCAGACCGCATATCTACAATCATAGATGTAATATTTTGATCGATTAAATCTTGTAAAATAGCATCTATCTCTTTTATACCGTCTTCTATCCCTAAAGAATTTGTGCCACCAATATCATAATTAAAATTTCTGATTTATAAATATCCGATAGTTGGTTGTGAGGTAATAAGACCAGAGGTATAGAAATCTGTATTTTTTCTAACGGTTACTTCACTAAAAATAGGGGTTTTTGTTTCTAATTCTTTTGGATTGGTTTCTACAACATTTGCCAATCTAAAAGGCTCATTACTATCTAACCACACGTGGGGGTCTTTTATATCATTTTTTACTATATTTAAAAGAATGGAAGCTAACTTTGCTTGTGTATTTGTATTTTCTATTTGAGATAGATACTTATTCCTTAATTCTTCCATTGTAAAAGAATGTGCATCTCTATAGGCATAATCATTTTTTAAATACTCAAAAAACAGTTCAAAATCTGCTTTGGCAGAGGTATCTACTGTTAAATCTTTATTGCAAGAGTAAATTGTAATAAAAAAAATAGCGATAACATAATATTTTATATTCTTCATTGTATTAAAATTTATAATTTAATCCAAATGAGTTATTTAACTCATATCCTGTTTTTATTAATGGGTTTTTGATGTGTTTATAAGAAATAATTAAGTTATAAAAAATATCTAATTTATTTGAAATAGAGTAGAATAATTTAAATGAATTATCTAAATATATGGTATTAAAAATTGTAGAAAATTTTGGAGTTTCAAACGCTGAGGCTGCAATACCTTTTTCAGACTGTATTTCTTCAGTAATTAATTGTTGCCCATTATTGTGTGATCTCCATAAAACACCTATTAAAGGGGCATCTAAATCATATCGAAATGATAATTTGTTATTTATTTTATAGAGTAAAGATGTAGCAACTCCTGCCCCTAAATATATATCCCAACCATATCTAAGTTCTGATTTTTGAGGAAACCAAACATCACCTTTAAAATTTGCATTTAATCCTAAAAAAAATGAAATTTTATCGTTACTTAATTTTTGATTTTTCATTAAATACCTTAGTATAAAATTACCTCCATAATTGTCTACATAATTTATACTATTTCCTTTTGTTTTAAGAGTTCCTTTCATAAAATTTCCATGCACACTAAAAATTTTGTTACTATATTTCTTTTCAAATCCAAAAGAAAAAAAATGATTAAAGCCATTTTTTGCTAATCTAGAATACGTTTTGTCTATCTTTAAATTATATACCAAACCGTAAGAAAAATAGATGTTTTTTGTTACTTCTGATTCGTTCTTCTTTTGTGCAAGAGTTTGAACAGAGAGTCCTATAAAAATAGTTAGAAATAAAATACTTCTCATAATTATTGTTTATTTTAGTTTTAAGGTAAATAATAAAGTAAAATTGTAATATATTAAACATTTTCTATACATTGACTTGAATTAGAAAAATAAGCGACAAACTTAATAAATAAATTATAATTATAGGATAAAATATTTTATAGATTTCAATAAAAGATTATTTGGTTTTTTGAATTAATTTATCTAAAGAGCAGGTTGTTTGCTCTCCGTTTATCATATTTTTTAAGGTAAAAACATCATTTTCTACTTTAGAAACCACAAACTCAATTTCTCTATTTGCTACATATTTCCATTGTTTTTTATATTGTTTATTACTCAAAGCAGTGTCTGGATATAATTCAGATTTTACGCCATTTATACGTAAATTTTTTATCGCTTTTAGTTTGATGATGTTACTCTCTGTATCAAAATTTAAAAATAACACTTTTGGTTTTGGCAAAATAACTGATTGCAACAAGCTAAGTTCTTCCATTACCAAATAAATTCTGTCTAGCCCAAAAGAAATACCTACACCACTTACATCTTTAAGACCAAAAACACCTGTTAAATCATCATATCTTCCTCCGCCACCTATCGAGCCCATTTTTACTGTTGGTGGGGTTGCTACTTCAAAAATAGCTCCTGTATAATAGTTCAACCCTCTTGCTAAAGTTACATCTACCTCTAAACTTGCTGATGTTAATCCTAACTCATTAATAGATGTAACTACAAAACGCAACTCTTCTACTCCTTTTGTCCCTTCTTTAGATGCTTGTAACATTGCTGATAAAGAAGCTAATTTATCTTCATTAGAGCCTGAAAAATGAAACAACGGATTCACTTTTTTAATTGCTGTTTTAGAAATTCCGTTTGCTAACATCTCTTTGATAACACCTTCTTCTCCAATCTTATCTAACTTGTCTAAAGCCACTGTAAAATCTATCAGTTTATCTTTTGCACCAATCACTTCAGCAATTCCAGATAATATTTTTCTATTGTTGATTTTAATAGTCGTTCCATTTAATTTCAACTTACTAAAAACAGCATCGTATAATTGTACAAATTCTACTTCTTGCAATAAGGATTTGCTCCCTACAACATCGGCATCACATTGATAAAATTCTCTAAAACGACCTTTTTGTGGTCTGTCTGCTCTCCAAACTGGCTGAATTTGATATCGCTTAAATGGAAAGGTAATTTCATTTTGATGTTGTGCTACATAGCGTGCAAACGGTACAGTTAAATCATAACGGAGTGCTTTTTCTGAAATTTTAGAAGTAACTTTTATACTATTTTTTTCTGATAAAAGATGTTCATCAACCTTTTTTAAATAATCTCCAGAATTTAATATTTTAAAAATCAATCGATCTCCTTCATCTCCATATTTTCCCATCAAGGTAGATGAATTTTCAAAACTTGGAGTTTCAATTGGCTGAAATCCGTAAATTTCAAAAGTTTCTTGTATGGTGTTAAATATATAGCGTCTCTTTGCTACTTCTGTAGCAGAAAAATCTCTTGTTCCTTTTGGAATGTTTGGTTTCATGGTTAAGAAGTATAAATGATTAATTATGAGTTTAGCTGTATCAAATTGTACTTAAACAGGGCAAATATCGGAAAAAAAAGATAAGTAATTACACTCTTTTTAAACGATTCTTTTTTCGTTTTAATTGGTTTATTGAAGCGTTTAGTTCAAACCCTAAGAGTAAAATAATGGAGTTTAACCAAATAAACAACATTAAAATTAATAGCGTTCCGATTGAGCCATACAGTTCATTGTATTTAGAAAATTCAGTCACATAAAAGCTAAAAAGATAAAAAGTTAAAATAGATAAAATGGTTGTAAAAATGGTTCCTGCAGAGAAAAATGTAGTTAGTTTTTGTTTTGTACCATAATGGAAAAGCATAGAAACGGTAGTAAAGACCATCACCACAAACAGTGTTCCTCTACCAAATTGCAACCAAAAAATATCATTTTCTAACCATCCTTGAGCTTTTAATTTATCTAGTGCAATTCCAAAGAAAATAGTTAGTGCCACGGTTACTACTAAGAAAACAGCCATTACTAAAGAAACTGCTAATGAAATAAAATAGGATTTTATAACATTCCGTACTTCTTTAATATGATATGAATATTCAAATCCACCAAAAATAGCATTTACGCCGTTGGTCATTAAAAAAATTGATAATAAAAATCCAAAAGATAATAAACTTCCGTATTGATTGTTTACAATATCATCTAAGACTGATTTTACGGCATCAAAGGTTTTTGGTGGTAAAATTTCTGCTATTAACGCCATTAGTTCTGGTTGAAAACCATCAATAGGAATATATGGAATGAGTGTTAATACAAAAAGCATAAACGGAAAAATTGCCATAAAAAAACTAAATGAAATCCCACTTGCACGTGTGGTTAATGCTCCTTTTACAATACCAATAATGTACATTTCTAAGACATCATACAAAGACATACCTTGCCATCCAGGAATTTTTATTTTTTTTCCAAAACGCACCAAAATATTTAAAATGGGTATTTTTGCTAAGTTGTCTTCTATTAGTTTTGTCATTTTTTTTAGGCACTAAGGTGCAAAGTTAAAGAAGGGGAAAGACTAAAAATCATCTTTTTTCTTTTAATTTAAATAAAAATTTACAAACCATTTCAATCTTTACCATTTACTTTCTTTGAAACCTTATCTCTCAATAACTTTTGTTACTCAATAAAAATCTCATACTCACTCAATAATCCTATCACTCCCTCTTTAGAAAATTTTGCTCCTTTTAATTGGTTTTGTTCTGGGTTTATCGTGTAATTATATGCTGTTACAAAGTTAGTTTTTTCTAAGTTAGTTTGTTTAAAAATCGCATATTTCACATCACAATTGTCAAAAATTGCCGATGATAGGTTGGTTTCTGTAAAATCTACTTCTTGTAAATTACAGTTGATAAATTTTGTTTTCGGAATTTTTAGTTGATAAAAGGATGAAAATTGTAACTGACAATCTGTAAACTGAAATTGTAGTAAAAAGGTATCACACTCATTAAACTTAACGCCCAATAATTTACAATTTATAAACTGTACATCTTTAAAAGCCGTATCTCTCACAATTGCATTACTAAAATTACAATTGATAAACTCACACTCTACAAATTGAATATTGGACGCATGAATTTCTTCAAAATGGCAGTTTTTAAAGATACAATTATCATACTCTCCTTTGTTGATTTTAGTTTTGGTAAAATCAATTTTAGTATAGGTTTTATTGTCAAAGTAATTGTTCATTTTTTAAAATTTAAGACTTCTGCTTTGGCAGGAATGATAAGTTTAATGTACTGCTTTTAAACTTAAATCTAAATTATACACCGAGTGTGTTAAGGAACCTGATGATATAAAATCTACACCACAATTTGCATATTTTCTGATGGTTTTTTCGTTGATTCCTCCAGAAGACTCTGTTAAACATTGGTTACCAATTAATTTTACGGCTTTTCTAGTATCCTCATAATTAAAATTATCAATTAAAATTCTGTAAACGCCTCCGTTTTGTAAAATTTCTTCAATTTCTGTCAGATTTCTTGCTTCTACAATAATCTTTATATCTAATTTATTCTCAACTAAATATTTTTTTGTTTTTGTAATGGCTTGTGTAATTCCACCAGCAAAATCTATGTGATTGTCTTTAATCATCACCATATCATACAAGGCAAATCGATGATTTTCTCCTCCTCCAATTTTTACGCTCCATTTTTCTATGGCTCTAATTCCTGGAGTAGTTTTTCTAGTATCTAACACTTTGGTTTTTGTACCTATTAATAAATCAGCAAAAAAACGAGTTTTAGTAGCAATGGCACTCATCCGTTGCATTGCATTGAGAACCAAACGTTCTGCTTGTAAAATGGATTGTGATTTTCCTGAAACATAAAAAACAATATCACCGTATGTTACCTTCTCTCCATCATTAATAAGTGTTTCTACCTGTAAATCTTTATCTACATAGGTAAAAATTTGTTTTGCAAACTCAACACCTGCAATAATACCTTCATCTTTTACCAATAATTTTGCTTTTCCTTGAGCATTTGCAGGAATACAGGCTAAAGAAGTATAATCTCCTTCGCCAACATCTTCTCTTATGGCATTGGCAATAATTAATGCTAATTCTTTATTAAATTGTCCTTTTGATATCATTTTCTGATTGATTATTGATGCTAAAATACTAATCAATTATGAATTACGAATAAGGATTTATTATTTTCTTGCACAGAAATTTGTAATTTTGATATATGAAAATAAAACTACTTGCTATTGGAAAAACTGATGACAAAAATTTAATTCAGTTAATTGATACGTATCAAAAAAGATTACAACATTATATTAAGTTTGAGTTAGATATCATTCCAGATATAAAAAATGTAAAAAACCTTAGCAAATCTCAGCAAAAAGAAAAAGAGGGAGAATTGATTTTAAAAAAACTACAAAAGACAGATGTTTTAGTATTGTTAGACGATAAAGGGAAACATTTTACTTCGATAGAATTTGCTGATTTTTTACAAAAAAAAATGAATTCTGGTATAAAACAACTCCTCTTAGTTATTGGAGGTCCTTATGGTTTTTCTAATGCTGTTTACAAAAAATCTACGAGTAAATTATCACTTTCAAAAATGACTTTTTCACATCAAATGATTCGGCTTTTTATGGTAGAGCAGTTATATAGAGGGTTTACAATTTTAAAAAATGAGCCTTATCATCATGAATAGCTTTGAGGCGTTCTTAACTATTTTTTTTAATTCCATACAATGTTAAGGATGTAAATTAAATTGACAAATTTTTCGAGTTCTTTTTAACTCGACACTTCCACGACAAAGCAATGATAATAATAGTTTTAGCATTTTTTGTTTTTTAAAATTTACAGTATGTTTTTTATTTTTTAAGTAAAGAAAACAATAAAATCACATTTATAAAATGCTTACATTTGTTAAAATCAATTTACTTTTTAATGAAACTAGTATTTGTAACAAACAATAAAAATAAATTATCTGAAGTACAAAAAATGCTTCCAAAATCGATTAAATTAGTAAGTCTTAAAGATATTAATTGTTTTGATGATATTGAAGAAACAGCTATTACTTTAAAAGAAAATGCACAAATTAAAACTGATTTTATTATAAACAAATATCAAGTAAATTGTTTTGCAGATGATACAGGTTTAGAGGTAGAAAGTTTAAACAATGCACCTGGTGTTTTTTCTGCTCGTTATGCAGGGTTAGAGAATGATTCTGAAAAAAATATTCAAAAATTAGTAACTGAACTACACAACAAAACCAATAAAAAAGCACAGTTTAGAACAGTAGTTTCTTTATTTATTGATAATAAACAATACTTTTTTGAGGGCATCTGTAAAGGAACTATTTTAACTAAAAAACAAGGAGAAAAAGGTTTTGGATACGATCCAATTTTTCAGCCAAAAGGATTCACAACTTCTTTTGCACAAATGACCTCAGAAGAAAAAAACAAAATTAGTCATAGAGGAATTGCTATTAGAAAATTAGTTAATTTTTTAACCAATTACCCTACATAAAAAGACCTTACAGGTTTTAAAATCTGTAAAATTTAACAAGATAAATTATTTGAAAAAAACATATAAAACACCTTTTTTACTACTATCAATAGTCTTAATTATTGTAATGTTTGTAAACATTAGTTTGGGCTCAGTTTCTATTCCTATAAAAGAAGTTATTAGTATTTTATATGGAGGAACACCATCTAAAGAAAGTTGGGAAACTATTATTCTTAGTTTTAGAATCCCGAAAACCATAACCGCTATTTTAGTAGGTTCTGGTTTATCAATAAGTGGATTGTTAATGCAAACCTTATTTAGAAACCCATTAGCAGGACCTTTTGTATTAGGGATTTCTTCAGGAGCAAGTTTAGGAGTTGCCTTGTTAATTTTAGGATCATCACTTTTTGGAGGCGTATTTGTTTTGTTTGCTTTCTCTAATTGGGCACTGTCAATTGCTGCAAGTTTAGGCTCTTTTTTAGTGCTTTTTGCCGTAATTATTGCTGCACAAAAAGTAAGAAACACGATGTCTATATTAATCATTGGTCTAATGTTTGGAAGCTTAACTGCTGCCGTAATTAGTGTACTCGCTTATTTTAGTGAAGCAACACAAATACAACAATATATGTTTTGGAGTTTTGGTAGTTTAGGTAATTTATCATGGGAAGAAATTGGAGTTTTTTCTGTTATATTTCTCTTCGGAATTTTAGCAACATTCTCTATTATTAAACCTTTAAATAGTTTTTTATTAGGCGAGAATTATGCAAAAAGCTTAGGAATAAATATTAAAAAAAGTAGAAATATTATATTGCTAATTACTAGCTTGCTAACTGGAGTAATTACTGCTTTTTCTGGCCCAATTGCATTTATTGGTTTGGCAGTACCACATATTGCAAAGTTAATTTTTACGACCTCTAATCATAAAATATTATTACCAGCAGTAGCTATTTTAGGTGCTATTATTTTATTAATTTGTGATACTATTGCTCAATTACCAACAAGCGAATTTACCTTGCCTATTAATGCGATTACATCACTATTTGGTGCACCTGTGGTGATTTGGTTATTGGTACGAAAAAAGAAAATGTATGTATAAGTCCCTTTATTTTTCAGATATTTTATTAAAGAATGAAACCAATAAAGAAATTAAAAATTGAACAATTAAACAAAAAATAATTAAACAAATAGAAAGACATATCGTTTTAAAAACCGAAAACTTAAACATCGGTTATCAACAAAAACAACAACAGAAAGTAATTGCTAAAAACATTCATCTTTCTATTGAAAAAGGAAAATTTGTAGCGTTATTAGGTAAAAATGGTATTGGAAAATCTACTTTACTTCGTACGTTAGCAAATGTACAACAATCCTTATCTGGAAATATTTTTATCAACCAGAAAAATTTAGCTGATTATACCAATTTAGAACTCGCTACACAACTAAGTTTGGTATTAACAGAACACTTGCCAGAAAGTCAATTAACTGTTTTTGAGATTGTTGCTTTAGGAAGACAGCCTTATACCAATTGGATTGATACACTTTCTGAAAAAGATATCAAAAAAATAATTTGGGCGTTATCAGAAACAGAAATTACACATCTTAAAGACCATCATTTTTTTGAATTAAGTGACGGACAGTTACAGCGAGTACTCATTGCAAGAGCCTTGGCACAAGATACCGAAATTATTATTTTAGATGAACCCACGGCACATTTAGATATTCATCATACGATTAAAATATTTTCGTTACTCCAAAAACTAGTAAAAAACACAAAAAAAACCATTCTTATTTCTACACATGAAGTAAATTTAGCTATTAAATTAACTGATGAAATGATTTTATTATCCGAAGAAAAAATGGTTAGTGGTACTTCAACAAAACTTATTAAACAAAATGCTTTTGATGATTTATTCCCCTCAGATTTAATTAACTTTAACAGAATATTAGAACAATTTGTTGTTAAAAAAAGTAATTAATTTTTTATATTTGGCAATACAACAATTATAACTTTTAAACTATTTTATTTTGATAAAAAAACTACTTTGTACAGCAATTATTTTTGTTTTTATGGCTTGTGGATCTAGAAAAGAAACCTCCATAACTCAAAATAACGAAAAAAACATAGATCAAGCAGTAAAATATGCAACAACTATTACTGCCAAAGATTTAGGAATGCATCTTTTTGTGTATGCATCTGATGAGTTTAAGGGACGTGAAACTGGAGAGCCTGGGCAAAAAATAGCTGTAAAATATATTAAAGATTTTTATGTAAATCATAAGATTGCCTCTCCAATGGGTGGTGATGATTATTTTCAAGAAATACCTTCAGCTTTTTTAACAAAAAACAGTAGAGGAAAAAAACTAAAAGATTCAGAAAATGTATTAGCTTTTATAGAAGGAAGCGAAAAACCAGATGAAATTGTGGTAATTTCTGCACATTTAGACCATTTAGGAATTAGAGGAGAAAAAATTTATAATGGTGCAGATGATGATGGCTCTGGTACAGTTGCAGTTTTAGAAATTGCCGAGGCTTTTAAAAAAGCTACCAAAGAAGGACATGGACCTAAACGCTCTATTTTGTTTTTGCACGTAACTGGTGAAGAAAAAGGATTGTTGGGTTCTAAATATTATTCCGAACACCCTATTTTTCCTTTAAAAAATACCGTGGTAGATTTAAATATTGATATGATTGGGCGTATTGATGCAAGACATAAGGAAAATCCGAATTTTGTGTATTTAATTGGTGCAGATAAATTGAGTTCTGAATTACACACTTTATCTGAAAATATCAATAAAAAGTATATGAATATTGATTTAGATTATAAATATAATGATGAAAATGACCCCAATCGTTTTTACTATCGTTCTGACCATTATAATTTTGCAAAACACCAAATTCCGATTATCTTTTATTTTAATGGTACACATGTAGATTATCATAAAGATTCTGATACGCCAGATAAAATTAACTACAATCTGCTAGAAAATAGAACGAGACTTGTTTTTTATACTGCTTGGGAAATTGCCAATAGAGAAAACCGTTTGGTGGTTGATAAGACTGAGAAAAGATAGGCTATAAAAGAGTTAAGGCAATGGCTAAAAAACTAAAAATATACTGAATAAGATATTGTTTTCTGTGTAAAACTACGTTAAAATGTGTAATCTATTGAGTAGAAAGGAACTAAATAAAGTAAGTATTAAGCCAAAAATGAAGTGTATTTTATAGATAAATCCGTTAGAGTAGCTTCTCTGCTAATTTTATAAATTTTATAAAACTGTTGTTTGAGGTATTTTTCAAGACACGTTTATTTTTGAGCAATCACTTGTACTCCTCCTTTAACAGTATCTCCAATTTTTACATTTATTTCTGTTCCTAATGGAAGAAAAATATCAACTCTAGAACCAAATTTAATAAAACCTGCATCTGTACCTTGTATCACCTCATTGCCCTTTTCTGCATAATTTACAATTCTTCTGGCAACAGCTCCTGCAATTTGTCTGTACAAAATTTCACCAAAAGTATTGTTATTTATCACTACAGTAGTTCTCTCGTTTTCGGTTGATGCTTTCGGATGCCACGCAACTAAATATTTACCAGGATGATATTTACTAAAACTGATAGTGCCACTAGCTGCATAACGGGTTACATGTACATTTAATGGTGACATAAAGATGGATATTTGCAATCTTTTATCTTTAAAATATTCTAGTTCATCTACTTCTTCAACTACTACCACTTTACCATCTACGGGTGCTATAATTTGTTGATTATTAACGAGTGTTTTTCGTTCTGGGTTTCTAAAAAACTGTAAAATAAGTCCTAAAAGAATTAAAATAATTACTTGTACGGTTTTTAATAACCAAAAGAAATTTATATATTTTTCTGCTGTAAAAATCCCTATAAGTGCTAAAATAAAGGCAATAGAAATAATAGTATAACCTTCTTTGTGAAAACGAATCATAAATTATAAAATAAAGTGAATGTACAAATATATAAAGGGAGAAACAAAAAACAAACTGTCTAACCTATCTAATAAACCTCCATGACCAGGCATAATATTTCCGCTATCTTTTATATTGGCTTGACGTTTAAATTTTGATTCTACCAAATCTCCAATAGTTCCAATAATAGAAACTATTATCGAAATAATAAACCAATTTAATGCAGAAAATGTTGCTGTATTAATAGCAATAATATAAGATGATATGAAAGAGAAAATTGCCCCTCCAACAAAACCTTCAATTGTTTTTTTAGGAGATATACTTTCAAATAATTTTCTTTTTCCAAAGTTTTTACCTACTAAAAATGCAAAACTATCATTTACCCAAATTAATATTAAAATTCCAATTAATATCTGTGGATTATAACTTCCGTCAGTAAATGGTATCATCATTAAAAAGACAAAGGGTAAAATAATATATCTAATACAAAGATTTATCTTGTTAAGAAATATTTTTGGGCTACTTAATACTTTTGTATATAGTTGATATATTAATTTAATAGATGTAAACAATGTTAAAATTAGAAATAGAAAGGTTTGATTATTATTTAAATGAAAAATAAAATAATACCCTACCAAGGGTAATAAAAAATAAGGAACTATATTTTTAAATTGTATAATTTTATTAAACTCAAACAAAGAAATTAATGCAAAAATGGTAGTTAAAAGTAAAAATGATTCTTTAGAGTATAAAATTGCAGAAACAAAAATTGAAACATACACAAATCCAGTAAGGCTTCTTTGTAAAAGGTTGTTCATATTTATAAATCTTCAAACAACAACAAATATAAGTTTTTTGAATTAGTGTTACCGTAATTTAGAAAATTATCATCATTTTTTTTTATGCTATAATTTTTTATAGCACTTATGTTTGTAGGAATGCTCCTTCCACAATTAGTTTTTATCCCTGTTAAACCTTCTCCAGTATTTTTTACCAATTGTCTTGTAGTGGCATACACTATAAAATTTTCTGACATACTAGCAATTTTATTACTTTTTATTTGATTAGATGAAAATAAAATAGTTCCATTATCTGCTATTAAATGCTCACAATTTATAAAAATAGGGATTGATTTTTTAAATTCTTTTAAAAGAGTAATATTCTTTTTTTCTAAAAAACTTTCTAGTTTTTTATCTATACAAGTAAGTTCTCTCCAAGCATTTTCTTCAATAATTTTATATAAATTATTCTTTACCTCCTCTATAGTGGTACAATATAAAAATTTACCTCCTTTGTCTATAAAATGATGTACAAATGCATCATCTAAAGATAATTTCACCTCCTTTTTTTTTGCTCCAATTTCGTCTGGTTTATTAGAAGAGGATAAACCAAATATTTTAGTAAAAAAATTCATTTAAAAATTAAACTTGTTTTTCTGTTCCTTCCTTTATTATAGGGATTTCTATTTCTTTAATTTCTTCTTTTTCAAAGGGTCTTTTCCCAAATATTTTTTCTAAATCATTCTTAAAGATAACTTCTTTTTCTAATAATAATTCTGCCAAAACTGTTATTTTTTCTTTATAAATTTTTAATAACTCTACGGCTCTTTTATATTGAGTTTCTATTATCTTAGAAATTTCATTATCTATAGTTTTTGCAGTATCTTCGCTATAGGGTTTTACAAAGGTGTCATTTCCTGCCGAGTTATAGTAGGTAATATTTCCTACTTTTTCATTTAAACCATAAATTGTAACCATTGCTCTTGCTTGTTTGGTTACTTTTTCTAAATCATTTAAAGCTCCTGTAGAAATTTTATTAAAAAAAACTTTTTCTGCTGCTCTACCGCCTAAAGTTGCACACATTTCATCTAACATTTGTTCTGTTTGTACAATTAATCTTTCTGCTGGTAAATACCAAGCTGCTCCTAAAGATTGTCCTCTAGGTACAATGGTTACTTTTACTAAAGGAGCTGCGTGTTCTAACATCCAACTTACGGTTGCATGACCTGCTTCATGATAAGCTATGGTTTTCTTCTCTTTTGGGGTAATAACCTTATTCTTCTTTTCTAAACCTCCTACTATTCTGTCTACGGCATCTAAAAAGTCTTGATGGTGTACTGCTTTTTTGTCATTTCTAGCAGCAATTAAAGCTGCTTCATTACACATATTTGCAATATCTGCACCAGAAAAACCTGGTGTTTGTTCTGCTAAGAAAACGATATTAACATC
>CAZZPG010000008.1:0-21980 GCA_964655975.1 uncultured Flavobacteriaceae bacterium | reverse complement strand
TCTTTTTAAACGCATTTTTACAGCACTTTCTCCTAAACCTAAAACTTCTTTTATTTCTTTAATGCTCATATCATCTTGATATTTCATTAGCAAAATCATTTTATCACTATGGTCAATCAACTGCATTGCTTTTCCCAATTTTTCTGATTTTAACTCAAATAAAGTTGTATCATCAATTTCATCTAAAGAAGGTTTTTCTCTAATTTGATCCGCAAAAACTGTAACCTTTTCTTTTTTCTTATTTTTATTTCTTTGTACATAGTTTACACAAAAATTATATGTAAAAGAGTACAACCAAGTAGAAAATTTAGATTTCCCTTTAAAAGTTCTTAACTTTACAGATAACCTCATAAATACATCATGCGTTAAATCTTGTGCCTCTTCTTTATTAATAGAAAAGCCGTAACACTTATTATAAACGATAGAAGAATATCTATCATACAAAACAGCAAACAACTGTGTATTATTTGTTTGTACTATTTTATAGATAAGTTCCTCATCACTTAATCTTGTAGCATAAATATTTTTCAAGAAATTAGATTAATTTATTTTGTTAATTATAATACTTTCTAAGACACCTAGGTAAATCTTTAAGTCACACTTATTTTAAATAAATGACCAAGATAATCTTTTTTTATTAAAATTTACAATAAATTAAAAAAAATACTATTTATGTAACATTTATATAAAAACTTACGTATAATAGATGCAACATTGGTTTACAAACCGATAAATATCCTTTAAACAAATATGAGACAACTTAAGATTACAAAACAAGTTACCAATAGAGAAACCGCATCATTAGATAAATATTTACAAGAAATTGGAAAGGTAGATTTAATTACTGCCGATGAAGAAGTAGAATTAGCACAACGCATAAAAACAGGAGACCAAAGAGCTTTAGAAGAATTAACAAAAGCCAATTTACGTTTTGTAGTTTCTGTAGCAAAACAATACCAAAACCAAGGATTAACTTTACCCGATTTAATTAATGAAGGTAATTTAGGATTGATAAAAGCAGCAAAACGTTTTGATGAAACTCGTGGATTTAAGTTTATCTCATATGCCGTTTGGTGGATTCGTCAATCTATTTTACAAGCTTTGGCAGAACAATCTAGAATTGTACGTTTACCGTTAAACAAAATTGGTTCTATCAATAAAATCAATAAAATGTACGCCTTTTTAGAGCAAGAAAATGAGCGTCCACCAAGCCCAGAAGAAATTGCTAAGAAATTAGATATGACTGTAAATGACGTAAAAGAGTCTATGAAAAACTCAGGTCGTCATGTATCTATGGATGCACCATTAATTCAAGGAGAAGATTCTAATTTATATGATGTATTAAATTCTGGAGAATCTCCAAACCCAGATAAAACTTTATTGCATGAATCTTTACGTATAGAAATTTCTAGAGCCCTAGAAACACTAACCCCACGTGAGGCAGATGTAGTACGTTTGTACTTTGGTTTGGGAGAACACCAACCTATGACTTTAGAAGAAATTGGTGAAACCTTTGACTTAACTAGAGAACGAGTAAGGCAAATTAAAGAAAAAGCTATTAGAAGATTAAAACATACTTCTAGAAGTAAAATTTTAATGACCTACTTAGGATAAACTATCTCAAATATTTATAAAAAAGAAAACTCTCAAAAATAATTCGAGAGTTTTCTTTTTTATATTTCTATTTTTGCAAAAACTATCAACTAAAACAATAATGAACAAACTAATAGCACCCTCAATTCTTGCTGCAGATTTTGGCAACTTACAACGTGATGTAGAAATGATTAACAATAGTGATGCCGATTGGTTTCATGTTGATGTAATGGATGGAGCTTTTGTGCCTAATATTTCTTTTGGAATGCCTATTATTAGTGCCATCAAAAAACATGCAAAAAAGCCACTAGATGTTCATTTAATGATTGAAAAACCTGAAAGATATATTGAAGAATTCGTAAAAGTTGGAGCAAATATTATTACAGTTCATTATGAATCTACCATTCATTTACACAGAACATTAAGCCTAATTGAGAATGCTGGTTGTAAAGCTGGCGTTGTCTTAAACTTAACAACTCCTATAACAGTTTTAGAAGATATTTTACCTAAGTGTTATATGGTTTTACTAATGTCTATCAACCCTGGTTTTGGTGGTCAAAAGTTTGAAGAAATAACTTATAACAGAATAAAAAAACTAAAAAAAATGATTACAGAACAAGGTTTAAATACTCTTATAGAAATAGATGGTGGTGTTACCAACAAAAATGCCAACAAACTTATAAATGCAGGTGTAGATGTTTTAGTAGCTGGAAGTTATATTTTTAAAAGTGAAAACCCAACAAAAACTATTGCTCATTTAAAACAATTAGCTAACTAAAACTGTTTTAATAAATACAAAATTAAATCAGTAGTAGTTACAATACCCACTAGTCTATCATTTTTTAGTACTGGTAGAGCATGAAACTCATTCTTAGATAAAATTTCTGCTACTTCTTTTATCGTAGCACTAGTGTTTACAGTTACCAGATTTTTTGCCATTACTTGCTCTATAGTAAACATATTATATACCACAGTATCTACCTTTTTTTCATCATCATATACTGCATCTGCAAAACTAATCCGTAACAAATCTGTGTAGCTTAACATCCCTATAATCTCTTTTCCATTTACTACAGGAATATGCCTAATATGAAACTCTTTAAATAATTTTTCTGCAGTTACCAAATCATCTGTATAATTTAAAGTAATCACATTTTTAGTCATTATTGATGTAATAGGGCTTCTCTGTTTCATAACTCTTTTTAAGGATTTTACTTTCATAATTTCATTCCCAAAGTTCATAAAAAAGAAACGTACTAAAAATGATTTATATCATTGAAAATTGTTTTTTTTAGGATACAAAAGAAACTATTTAAACACTCTATTTTTGTTTATTTGTGACTGTGAAGGGATTCGAACCCCCAACCCTCAGAGCCGAAATCTGATATTCTATCCAGTTGAACTACACAGCCTATTAAAAACCAACATCACTTTTTAACTATTTTTTTCTTCTTTATTTTACGATAAAAACTACATCAAATGTTTTCTAACAAAAGCAGAAATAGTTTTACCATCTGCTTGTCCTGCTAATTCTTTAGAAACAACACCCATTACTTTTCCCATATCTCTCATTCCTGATGCTCCTAAATCATCAATAGTAGTAATTACAACGCCTTCTATTTCTTCTTCGGTTAATGCTTCTGGTAAAAACTGCTCAATAATTGTTGCTTCTTCTAATTCTGGATCTGCCAAATCTTTACGTCCTTGATTCATAAAAAGTGTAGCACTATCTTTACGCTGTTTTACTTGTTTTTGTAAGATTTTTAGTTCTTGCTCTTCAGATAATTCTCCGTTTGCCCCTCCTTCTGTTTTTGCTAAAATAATAGCAGATTTTACAGCTCTTAACGCTTGTAATGCTACTGTATTTTTAGATTTCATGGCTACTTTTAACTGCTCCATTATTTGTTTTTCCAAACTCATTTTATTTCTTTTTTAAGAATTCAAAGATACTATTTTTTAACCTTTTTAAGGTACAAAACTAGCTTGTTATAATCTATAATTGCTTTTCCTCTTTGTAATATATCTGCACCTATAATTCCGTGTACTTCTTTGGCATGATGATCTTTTAAAGCAGTGTTTACATGTGATAAATCAAACAACACCAAATGGCATTTTTTAGTATTCCATTTACCAATTCTTAACAGATTGTTTTCTGCTTTTTGAGTTTGCATATCTGTAGCTCCTGCTCCTGCAGCTTTGGTTTCACTTTCTTGAGCATCTAGCTTAAAATAATCTATCATATCTAATCCTACACAAGAATTAGACGCACCAGTATCTAAAATAAAGCGTCCTTTTACTCCGTTTATTTTCGCTTTTAACTCTAAATGATTGGTTTTGATTTTTTTTAATGAAATACGGATGTATTTCTTTTTAAGCAAACTCTTTTTTATACTTGACATTTAATTGTATTTTTAGTAAAAATAGTAGATAACAGATGAAGATTTACAAAATCAACAAAAAATTAATTATTTTTTTACCAACTGTCTTATTTTAATACCAAAACCTGCAAAAACTAAGGTCATTATTGGGCTTAAATAATTAAAAACAGCATAGGCTGCATACTCACTAACACTTACTCCTAAAACTCCTGATTGATATGCTCCACAGGTATTCCACGGAATTAACACTGATGTTACTGTACCAGAATCTTCTAATGTTCTACTTAAATTTTCTGGTGCTAATCCTTTATCTTCATAGGCTTTTTTAAACATTTTTCCAGGAATTACAATGGCCAAATATTGGTCTGATGCCACTATATTTAGCCCTACACAACTTAATACCGTACTTGAAAATAGCCCAAAAGTAGAAGTTGCAACTGTCAATAATGCTTTGGTAATTTTTGCTAAAGCACCAATGGCATCCATAATACCACCAAAAACCATTGCACAAATAATTAAAAAGATAGTCCATAACATTCCGTTCATTCCACCTGCACTAAATAATTTAGTTAGTTTATCATTCTCTGTATGTACTTCTGTATCTGTTAAAATCGCATTTATTATTGATTGAAAATTTGAATCTGATAAACTCTGTAATACATCACCTTGAAAAATAAAGGCAAAAACTGCTGCCAAAATCACTCCAATTCCTAAAGCAACTAAGGGTTTAGTTTTCATTAAAATCATACCTACAACTGTTGCAGGTACTATAAACAGCCAAGGTGTTATATGAAAAGTTGTTTTTATTGTTTCTAACAAACCACTAATATCTGCTATACCAGTAGTATTAATCGTTGTACTTAAAATAGTAAAGACCACCAATGTAATTAATATGGTTGGGCCTGTTGTAAAAGCCATATATTTAATATGTGTAAACAAATCAGTTCCTGCCATAGCGGGGGCTAAATTGGTAGTATCACTTAGTGGTGACATTTTATCGCCAAAGTAAGCACCAGAAATTACTGCTCCTGCTATCATTCCTGTAGGAATTCCTAGTGCATTTCCTATACCAATTAATGCAATACCAACAGTTGCCGAAGTTGTCCAAGAACTACCTGTAGCAATAGAGATAATAGATGCAATAACTACAGATGCTGGTAAAAATATACTCGGGCTTAACACTTGTAGCCCGTAATATACCATAGCAGGAATAATACCACTTACCAACCACGTTCCTGCCAAAGCACCAACCAAAAAGAGTATCATAATGGGTACAAAAACACTTTTCCAGTTTTCCCAAACCTCTGCTATCATTATTTTTAATGATACTTTATTAAAAAAACCAACTACTGCAGCAATACCACCTCCCATTAATAAAATATATTGATTGGAATAATCTCCAAACCAAGCACCGTCTTTATAAAAGATATTGTAAGCCAACAAAGTCATTAAAATAATTACAGGAACTAATGCTTCCCAAATATTTAGTTCTTTGTTATCAATAATTTTTTGGTTTTCTATTTTTATTTCAGAGATATTTTTATTGTCTTGCATCTATTTTTTGTTTTTGTAATGTTACGATATTCGTTGAAATTGTGCAAATTTTCAAAGACCTGTCAGGTTTTTAAAACCTGACAGGTCTGAAATTGTATGTTTAAAAAACATCTCTTTCTAAGAGATTTCTACTTTTATATGAATACTATTTTAGTATTTTTATGAAAAGATGTTTTACAACACTCCTACTTCTTTCATACAAGCATTCATCATTTGGTAGGTACGTTCAATATCATCATCTAAACCGATAGAAAAACGAATTAATCCGTCTGATAAACCCATTTCTTTTTGCTCTTCTTCTGATATTTCTGACGATGTTGAAGTTCCTGGTGCAGAGAATAAGGTTTTATAAAACCCTAAGCTTACGGCTAAGTACCCTAAGTTTCTGTGTTGCATCAATTCCATCAATTTATTGGCTTTATCTAACGAGCCAACATCAATGGTTAGCATCCCTCCAAAGCCATACTCCTTATTCATCATACTTTTAAATAGCTCGTGTGATGGATGTGATTGTAACCCTGGATAGACAGTTTTTAAACCATCATTTTGAAATTTTTTGGCTAAAAATTCTCCATTTTTACTATGTTGTTTCATTCTGATGTGTAACGTTCTTAGATTTTTTAAGATGGATGCTGCTCTCATACTATCCATTGATGCTCCTAACAACATACTTGCACCATCATTTACACTTCGTAATTCGTTAATAAAATCTTGTGTGCCACAAACAACACCTCCCATTGTGTCTGATGATCCATTAATAAATTTTGTTAAACTGTGCAACACTACATCTGCACCAAATTGTGCTGGCGAAATTAATAAAGGAGAAAAGGTATTATCTACCACCAATTTTAAATTATATTTTTTTGCCAATGTAGCTAACTTTTTTATGTCTGCTACTTCTAATAAAGGATTGCTAACTGTTTCACAAAAAATAATTTTAGTATTTTCTGTAATTGCAGCTTCAACTACCTCTAATTTTGTAATATTTACAAACGTAGTTTGGATGTTTAATTTTGGTATAAAATTCTTTAAAAATGCGTATGTACCTCCGTAAATAGTTCTACTAGACACTATATGATCACCTGTGTTACATAATTGTAAAATTGTGGGTGTAATTGCCCCCATACCTGTTGCAGCAACATTGGCAGTTTCTGTACTTTCCATAGCTGCTAAGGCTTCTCCTAAATACAGGTTAGAAGGTGATGTGTGGCGAGAGTACAAGTAGCATCCATCAGAATTACCTTCAAAGGTATCTAACATTGTTTTTGCTGATAAAAAAGTATAGGTTGATGAATCTGAAATTGAGGGGTTCACACCACCAAATTCTCCAAAATATTGTAAATCTTGTATGCTGTTTGCAGGGTTAAATTTCATAATTAGGTTATTGGTTATTTTTTAATTTGGATACTATTTTTTTAACACAAAGAAATAAAAAATCAGAATAAAAATCAACAGTAAGTAAAAAATATAGATAAATAATCTATATTTGAACTAATTAATAGATTTATCAATCTGTAAAATCTAAAATTTATCATTTTTAAAGAAAATTTTTCAGAATGCAACTAGACACAATTGATAAAAAGTTGATTGACTTACTGCAAAAAGACTGCAAACAAACTACTAAACAACTTTCTGTACAGTTGTATTTATCTGTAACTGCTGTGTATGAGCGTATAAAAAAATTGGAGAAGGAAAAGGTAATTCAACAATATGTTGCTATCATCAATAAAAATAAAATTGATAAATCTTTTTTAGTTTTTTGTCATATTAAATTAATACAACATTCTAAAAAGTACTTAGATACTTTTGAAAATGAGATTGTACAATTAAAAGAAGTTTCTGAATGTTTTCATGTAAGTGGTGACTATGATTATATCTTAAAAATCTATGTAAAAGATATGGCTTCTTATCGAGATTTTATGGTAACAAAACTAACTACTTTACAGTATATAGGTAGTACTCATAGTACTTTTACTATTGGTGAAATTAAAAATTCTACGGCAATTTTTTTGTAAATTCTATAAACTTTTTGCTTTTCTATAATTTGATTATAAACCTGTATTTGATTGAAAAAACAGAGATATATCATCAAAATGATTTCACCTTATTAGAGGTCATAAAAAAAATGTTTTGGCAACAATACCAATACGTATAAAGACAGAATTGTAAGCATTTATCAACCCCTATGTTTGTCTAATACTAAGAGAAAAACAGAAAGGTTCGATAAAAAAAGCAGCAAATAACTTGCTGCTCACTTTAAAATTTAAGTTTAATTTAAACTTCTACGAACCATTTCTTGTTCTAAATTAGTTTCTTTGTTTTTTAAAAAATTTTGGAGACTTTCTATTCTATCCTGCTGTATGTTAAATTTTATTTTTTGCTCATTAAGGTGATAAAAACGTAAATCATGTTCTTGCTGTCTGTCTGAGCTAAAGCTAGAAATTCTTTTAAGATAACCAATTACTCTAGTACCATAATCAACATCCTTAGAGCCACAACTACTGCAACTTTGAAGTGTTTTTTTATCGATATAATCACATTCATTACAAATAGTAATTTTAATATTAAAGCAAAAATAATTACATCCTGCTTTAGCAGTTGCATTTAGTAGTTTTAAGAATCCTGCTTTGTTTGGAGCCTCTTCTAGGTTTAAATGAAGAGCAGAACCACCGTCTAAATATTGAATGGTTTCATTACCATGAAGCATAATTTTATCTAACGAATTAATAGTGGTATCCTCTACAGGATAAAAGTATGAGTTATAACAATCTCTTGGTACAAATAAACCATCTTGTTTATCCCATTTTGCATTTTTAACCCCTAAGTTTTCTGCAGGTACAAACTCTGTATTAAACATATAGCCGTACTTTATTTTTGCTTCTTTATTTGCATCATAAATTACTTTTAATTGTTTGGTAACAAAATTTTTATATTTTTTTGTATTTTCTGCTTGTATTCCTTCACTCTCTGCTGCCTCTACCATTCCGTTTATACCAATGGTTAAAAATTGCTTATTAAGTGAAATAAAGCCTGCATTATATACTGGCAACATTCCTGCATCTTTATATTGCTCTATTAATTTCCTATAAGCTACTTGGTATTTTTGAATTTTTGAAATAGTTTTTTTTAGGTCATTTCCTTGTTGCACCAACCTATTCATATTTAATGTAATTACATTAATAGAGCCTGTAGATACACCTCCAGCTCCTAAAGAATAGCTAAAGGTATTATCACTTATTTCATTTCGTAACCTACAACAAGAAGCTAAACTGTCTGCACTTTCTGATTGATAAATAAAGAAAGAATTCCCTTCGCTTAATTCTGTAGCACACATATTAGCAAACTCATTATCTACAGGTTTCCCTTCTTTTACTAACATTGCAGCAGTAACTACAGGAAAAGTTAAGACTGCTTTCTCTCTTTCAGAATTAAACCATTTCATAAAAAATTGTTGTAATTTTTTTAACCTTCCCCATATAGGTTTACTCGCATCAGGAAAAACAAACTCACCAAATAAACTATCAAAATATTTTTCATCATAAATGGAAAGATTCCAAAAAACAGATTGATAACCACGTGCTGCGGCAGGTTGATTAATAGCATATACTACATGTTGTAAATGATTTTCTATAGTTTTTGTTTTTGAAATAAGGTAATTTTCTCCAAAATCTTTTCTTGCAAAAAAATCAAAATACAATAAAAACTCTACGGTAGCTAATGCTCCTGCAAACTGAGAACTGATTGCAAAAACAAGGTTTACAAACTCTCCACAATAACTCTCTAAGTGCTGAGGAGATTTACTTTCTCCTCCTAATTTAGTTAAACCATCAAACAAAAAAGGATACATACTTATTGATGCACAGTAGGGTTTTAAAGAAGTTTCATCATGCACATATATTTCATGAGATTCTATTTGTCTTACATATTCATTTGCTAATTTCTCTCCAAAAAGTTCTTTTATTTTATTCTTAACCAACTGCCTATTTACCTGTATATTAATATCTTTATTTAATTCTGCTTCCATGGTTGCAATGTTTTTAGAAGAAACATTGGCATTGGCATCCATTTTAGAACCATCTGCGGCATTATTGGCTTGAATATAATTATCAATAAAATTAATTTTTTTTGTTACTTGGTCTTCGGTCAATCTAATCATGATAGTTGAGTGTTATAAGAATAAATGATTTTGTATTTTATTTGTTGATACTTCTATAAATTTTTGATTGGTTTTTAATTTATCCAACCCTCCTAACACAGCTTCCCATTTTCCTGTTTTAATCCATGTAAGGTGATTTAAAATAGTGTTAGAAACTTCTGTTTCTCCTGTATAAAGACATGTTTTATAGCCTTTTGATTGTGCTTGAGTTAAAAATTTTATAAGCTCGTTTTGATGCCACTCTCCTCCCATAAAAAGGACACAGCTTGCAAATCCTTTATATGTATCTAAGGTTTCTTCATAAATTTTACTGGTAAGTTTTTTACCGTTATTTTCTTTCCATAAAAATGGAGAATGGCATCCTTCACAACGAATATTACATCCACAGATACTAAAACAGATAGTAATTTCTCCTGGTACTTCTTGTAATACAATTTCTATGGTAGAATAATTCATTTTATGCTCGTAAAAACTTTAAATAAGGTTTTAAAATTTAGGTATCTAAAATTCAATTAAAATACTGATATACTTTCGTTTTAATAAAAAAACGTTTCAATAAAATACAATAAGTAATGGTAAAAAAATTCTATTAACCACTACAATATCTATTTTTTACATTCAAAAAAAACAATTAACCAATTAATACACAGATGATTAAAGCAAAGCTACTTTGTTCTTTCTAGAGTAAAGAAGAATTGTAGAATTAAATTCTTCTCAAATTTAAAGAAGAAAAGTAAACAACTTTTTGTTTTTTTATTTAGTTATTAAAACAGTTATTAACAATTTTAAAAGAACAAAAAAAAGCATCCATATTTTGGATGCTTTTTTTACCTTAAAAGTGAATTGTTATTTTTCTAACAATTCTAATTTTTCTGCAAAATAATCACAAAAATCTCTCATAGTTGCACTCATTTTTTCATCATTAGTGGCACGTTCAAAAGTATTTGCCATTGACACTAAGGTTTGATGAAAAAATAATTTCATCTCATCTACTGGCATATCTTTGGTCCATAAATCCATTCGTAGCGTATCTTTTTTTTGATGATCCCAAACAGACAACATAACTGCTTTTGATGCTGCATTTTCTACACCACCATCTTGTGCAGTCCAAAAAATTGCTTCTGGCACTTTATTTTCGTCTAAACTTACTGTAAAATTTATTTCTGATTGATGTTTAATTGCCATTATCTTTTAGGTTTGTATTTTGATTTTCTTAATAAATCTAACGCAGTTATTTTTAATAATTCTTGCAAAGATATAGTATTCTCTTTCATAAAAGATCGTACAATTTGCCATCCTAACCAAAGACCAATCCTTCCAGGAGAATTATTGTCTTCAGATAAGTAAAATTTTGAAAAGGGGGCTACATCAATAAAACGTTTACTTAACTCTTTATTTGTAGAGTCTAGTAGTTTTTTTTCAATAAAATACTTCCAAACTTGTTCTTCATTAGCTAATGCCCACGCTAATTTTTCTTTACTATATCCTATTTTTTCTTTATCTGTTTTTTGGGGAAGATAAGCATCTAAAAAGTACATTTTTTTCCCTTCATAAATTATTTTTCCTAAAAATGTTCTATTTAAATTAGGTAGAAATTGCTTTGCTATAAACGTATTTGCTACATCAACAACTATGTGTTTTTTATGATTATTTTCTTTGATATACTTAGGGTAATCTCCATAAAATGGATGCTCTTTTCCTAAATACGCATCTAAAGAAACAAGCAATAAACTATCTGCATATACTACCCTGTTTTCATAATCTAAGTTGGTTAGCATGGTAATTACTTTTGGAAACTTAAATTGTGGGTAATAATACTTTATGTGTTTAAATAATGAAGTTAATTCTTGCTTTTCATCATCAAAGGATAAAAATATTTTTTGAGTTTCTGCAAATAATTCTTGTTCATCTTTACTCTTAATTTTTGCTAACCAAATACTATCTGGCGTATTTATAGGAAATAATAATGGGTATTTTTTCTTGGTCTTTGGCAATGTCTTTTCTGTTGTAGCATAAAAATCAACATCAAATCTATTTACAGTAATATCTATTTGTATATGAGAAACACTAATATCTAGTTTTTTTTCATTTTTACAAGAAGTAAAAATAAATGTATATAGAATAAGCAACACAATTTTTTTCATTATCTTTAGTATATTAGCATATCAAAATATGAACGCCAAAAATACTAAAATAGTTTAGAAATGAACACACAAAAAGTTATAGATTATATTGTTGGATGGTTAAAAAGATATGCAGAAAATGCAAAAGTAAAGGGGTTTGTAGTGGGGGTTTCTGGCGGAATTGACTCTGCTGTTACTTCTACTTTGTGCGCAAAAACGGGTTTTCCAACATTGTGCGTAGAAATGCCTATTCATCAAGATAAAAATCAAATAACACGTGCAGAAGAGCATATTAAACAGTTAAAAAAACAGTTTAGTAATATAAGCTCTGTAAAAACCGATTTGACCAACACTTTTGAAGGGTTTAAAAAAATAATACCATATACAAGTAATAAAGCCAAAGTAGATTTATCTTTAGCCAATACAAGAGCTAGATTAAGGATGACATCATTGTATTATTTAGCTGGTTTGCATAGCTTATTAGTGGTAGGAACTGGAAATAAAGTAGAAGATTTTGGCGTAGGTTTTTACACAAAATATGGTGATGGAGGTGTAGATATAAGTCCTATTGCAGATTTACTAAAGTCTGATGTTTATAAATTAGCTGCTCATTTAAACATAATAAACACTATACAAAAAGCAGCACCTACAGATGGTTTGTTTGGTGATAGCAGAACAGATAAAGACCAAATTGGTGCGTCTTATGATGAGTTAGAATGGGCAATGGAAATGAAAAAAAACAGGAGTTCTGTATATGATTTTAAAGGGCGTAAACAAGAAGTCTACAAAATATATACACATTTAAACAGCATCAATCAACATAAAATGTTACCGATACCAATTTGTAAAATACCTAAAAACTTAAAGTAAATTAGCTCTTATCATTAAATGCTTAATTTTTCTATACTCTCGTTTTTTCGAACCTTTAGATATTGAAAATGGTAAAATAATTAAATGCTGAATTACTTTTAGAAGAGATAATAACTTTTTCATCTTTTATTTTTTACGGCAAATGTACAAATTTTTATTTAAATTAAACAAGGATGAAAACACTTGAATTTCAAAAACTGTATAAAAGAGCAAAGACACGTTAAACTACCCTGTTTAATTTATCGAAAAGACGAGTTTTTAACTCTGTATAATTATGAATCAACTCTAAATCAGGAGGAACGTTATTTGTTTTGATTTCGTTAAGAATCTTATTTATTTTAAGTTCAATTAAAACTCTTCTAATATTTAAAATTGCATCAGTAACTAATTTTGGTAAAATTTTTGCTGTAGTAGTTACAAAAATATCTTTACTTTCCCATCTACTTAATGTGTATTTTTCTTCATCCATTAGAATACCTGTAACCTCATTAGCAATTGCTTTATCTTGGTGGTTAACTAATTTTTTTAACCCAATTTTTTCTTCTTGATTTAGTTGATGAATCAGTTCAAAATAAATTTTTTTAAATATATTATTTGTAAATTCTATTTCATCATCTTGTAAATTTAAATACAATTCTTTAGCAACTTGATGTGTATAGATTTCTTTTTTAAACGTAATTTTTCCATTTTCATCTTCTTTTTCAATCCAATCTACAAAATCTACTTTTTCGTTTCCGTACAACAATAAAATTCTGATAATTTCTTTTTCTAAAATATCTAAAGAATTCAGCTTTGGCAATGCAATAACATCATCTTTAACTAGCTCTAATGCAGGTTTTTTTTGTTGATTTTTCGCAAATTCTAGCTTGTCTTTTTTGAGTAATTGAGCCAACTCGCTAAACAATACGCGCTCAGAAATTTCCATAATTTTGGCACATTCTTGTATATACACTTCTCGTTGAATGCTGTCAGGGATTTTAGAAATACTTGTTACAATATTTCTAATTAATCCTGCTTTTTTTACTGGGTCGTTTTTGGTGTCTTTTAATAATAAGGACACTTTAAAGTTGATAAAATCTTGTGAGTTTTCTGCTAAATATTCTTTTAGTTCATTATCTGAATGTGATTTTGCAAAACTATCTGGGTCTTCTCCCTCTAGAAAAGACACCACTTTTACATTCATCCCTTGCTCTAAGATTAAATCGATTCCTCGGATAGATGCTCTTATTCCTGCAGCATCACCATCAAAAAGTACGGTAACATTTTTTGTTAGTCTTCTAATTAACCGAATTTGATCTGGCGTTAGCGCTGTACCTGATGAGGCAACCACGTTTTCTATACCCGATTGATGAAAAGAAATGACATCTGTATATCCTTCTACCAAAAAACAATTGTCTTGTTTGGCAATTTCCTTTTTTGCGTGATAAATTCCGTAGAGGATTTTACTCTTATGATAAATATCGCTTTCGGGTGAGTTTAGGTACTTTGCTGCTTTTTTATCGTTGGTTAAAATACGTCCTCCAAAACCTAAAATACGCCCAGACATACTATGGATAGGGAATAATACACGTCCTTTAAATCGATCAAATTTTGTATCTTCCTTTACAATTGTTAATCCTGTAGATGCTAAATATTTAAGTTCGTATCCTTTTTTTAAGGCTACATCGGTAAAGTTACTCCAATCATCTTTAGCATATCCTAACTCGAATTTTGCAATGGTTTCATCAGTAAAACCACGTTCTTTAAAATAAGACAGTCCTATTGCTTTTCCTATTTGGGTGGTAAGCATTAAATTGTGAAAATAATCTTTGGCAAATTTAGAAACCAAAAACATACTTTCTCTTTCGTTGAGTTGTTGTTTTTGTTCGTCAGATTGTTGTGTTTCTTCAATCTCAATATTATATTTTTTAGCCAAATATTTTATTGCCTCAGGGTACGAATAATGTTCGTGTTCCATTAAAAAAGAAATGGCATTACCTCCTTTACCTGTACTAAAATCTTTCCAGATTTGTTTTACTGGAGACACCATAAAAGATGGTGTTCTTTCATCTGTAAACGGACTGAGTCCTTTAAAGTTACTTCCTGCTTTTTTTAACTGTACAAACTCACCTATCACCTCCTCTACTCTAGCAGCTTCAAAAACTCGGTCTATGGTTTGTTTGGTAATCATTATTATGTATCAGACCTATCAAGGTCTTACTTCTAGGATACTGCTCTTAATTTTTTAAGGGTAGTTTTTGTTAATTTTGCTTCTGCATATTCTTTAGTCACTTCAAATTCTTTGGTATCGGTACTTGGTAACTCAAACATGGCATCGGTTAAAATAGCTTCACAAAGTGAACGCAATCCTCGAGCTCCTAATCTATATTTAACTGCTTTTTCTACAATATATTGTAATGCTCCTTCTGTCATAGAAAAAGCAACATCATCCATAGCAAAAAGTTTTGTGTATTGTTTAATAATTGAGTTTTTAGGTTCTGTTAAAATAGCTCTTAAAGTTTTTGTGTCTAATGGGTTCATATAGCTTAATACGGGCAAACGACCAATGATTTCTGGTATTAATCCGAAAGATTTTAAATCTGAAGGAATAATATATTGTAACAAGTTATCTTCATCAATTTTATCTTCATCAATAGAAGCACTATACCCAACTACTTGCATATTTAATCGTTTACTGATAATTTTATCGATACCAGAAAAAGCACCTCCTGCAATAAATAAAATATCTTGTGTATTTACTTCTATAAATTTTTGTTCTGGATGTTTTCTTCCTCCTTTTGGTGCTACATTAACAACCGTTCCTTCTAATAGTTTTAGCAGGGCTTGTTGTACGCCTTCTCCAGAAACATCTCGTGTAATTGATGGATTGTCTCCTTTACGGGCAATTTTATCAATTTCATCAATAAAAACAATCCCTTTTTCTGCTTTGGCAACCTCATAATCTGCAGCTTGCAACAGACGGCTTAAAATGCTTTCTACATCTTCTCCTACGTAACCAGCTTGGGTTAATACCGTTGCATCTACAATAGAAAATGGTACATTTAACATTTTTGCAATGGTACGTGCTACTAAGGTTTTTCCTGTGCCTGTTTCTCCTACTAAAATAATATTACTTTTTTCTATTTCTACTTCATCTTCATCTTTGGTTTGTAGTAATCTTTTGTAGTGATTGTACACCGCTACTGACATTGATTTTTTGGTTTGGGTTTGACCAATAATGTATTGGTCTAAAAAGTTTTTAATTTCAATTGGTTTTTTTAGTGTTAGGTCTTTAGGTAAATCACTAGTTTGTGATTCGGTAATTTCTTCTTCCACAATACCGTGTGCTTGTTCTATACATTTATCGCAAATATGTGCGTCTAAACCAGCAATTAATAAATTTGTTTCTGGTTTTTTTCGTCCGCAAAACGAACATTGTAAATTATCTTCTTTAGACATCTATTGTTTTCTTTAAAAATGAGGTTTTTGCTTTTACTTTGGCTATGTTTAGTAAGTGCAAAGGGAGTAACAACTCAATAGAATTACTTTCTTACTAAAATTTCATCTACCATTCCGTAAGTTTTTGCTTCGTCTGCTTTCATCCAATAATCTCTATCAGAATCTTCGTGTACTTTTTTAAAAGTTTGTCCTGAGTGTTTTGCTATAATTTGATATAACTCATCTTTTAATTTCAGAATTTCACGTGTTGTAATTTCTATATCAGATGCCTGTCCTTGAGCTCCTCCTAATGGCTGGTGAATCATAATTCTTGAGTGTGGCAACGCAGAACGTTTTCCTTTTGCTCCTGCACACATTAACACTGCTCCCATAGATGCTGCCATACCTGTACAGATAGTTGCTACATCTGGTTTTATAAATTGCATGGTGTCATAAATACCTAAGCCTGCATATACGCCTCCTCCTGGTGAGTTGATGTAAATTGAAATATCTTTATTGGCATCTACACTTTCTAAAAATAGTAATTGTGCTTGAATTATATTGGCAACTTGGTCATTAATTCCTGTTCCTAAAAAGATAATTCTATCCATCATTAAACGTGAAAAAACATCCATTTGTGTAATGTTCATTTGACGTTCTTCCATAATATATGGTGTTAAGCTACTGGTAATTTTACCAAAATAGGTGCTGCTTATTCCGTGGTGTTTGGTTGCGTATTTTTCAAACTCTCTTCCGTAATCCATTTTTGTGTTTTTTCTATTTAATTGGTAAAGATAAGAAGTTTTTTATGAACCTTTAATGATATTTTTTGATAAAAAGTCGCTATACTTTAAAGAGGCAAGGTTAAATCCTTTTTTTTAACTAAAAAATAGATTATTACAATAATATTATGATTTCTATTATGATAAAAAAACTGAAGACAATGTCTTCAGTTTCTAAGTTTCTGTTTTAGAAAATTCTAATCTAATAATTTTTATTTATACACTTCTTTTATAAAGTTTTCATAAGTAACTTCTTTTTCTTTGAAGTTCATGTTTTCTTTATAAAAAGTAATTAATTTATGTGACATTAATTGCTCTTGTAAACGTTTTGCTTCTTCTTGGTTTCCTAAAATTCTACCAGCAATATCATCTAATTCTTTTTCTTCTGGATTTATATTGCCAAATTGAGCCATCTGAGTTCTAACAAATCCTTTAGCGTATTCTACCAATTCTGGATAGTCAGTTTTAATGTTATTATCTTTCATAATCTTTCCTTCGATTAATTGATAACGTAATCCTTTTTCAGATTTTTTGTATTCTTCTGCAGCTTCTTCTAATGAAATTTCTTTCTCTCCTGTAGTTGCTAACCATTTTTGTAAAAATGTTGCTGGCAAATCAAACTTTGTATTTTCTATTAGATACTCTGTTACGGCATTTAATAATTGTTGATCTGCTTGTTGCTGAAATTGTTTTTCTGCATCTTCTTTTATCTTATTTCTTAATTCTACAACGGTTTTTATACTACCATCAGGAAATAATTTATCAAACAATTCTTGGTCTAATTCTGCCAATTCTGTTTTGGTAATATCTTCAATTGTTAAAGATACTTTAATATCTAGTCCTTGAGATTTGTCATGAGAAATGCCTAAAATTGCTTGTAATTTATGTGCATCAGAAAAAAGATTTTTTGTTTTTAATTCAAGTACATCATCTACTTTGGCTCCTACAAATTTCTTTATATTGGTTTTTCCTTTGATATCTTTTACAGAAAAAGTTGATTTTTTATTAATTTCTTTTTCTTCATTTATAAAAGTTCCTGTTACATTAGATGTTTCTGTAATAATATCTTGACTAGATATTTTACCGTAACGAGATTGTAAGTTTTCTAGTTCTTTGTCTATCAAACTATCTTCTGCAATAATATTATATTTGTTTACTTTCTTCTTTGATTTTAAATCTATAGTAAATTGTGGGGCTAAACCTAACTCAAACTCAAAAGAAAACACCTCTTTATCCCAAGAAAAATTTTCTTTAATTCTTGGTAATGGGTTTCCTAAAATTTCTAATTTTTCTTCAACCAAGAACTTGTTTAAATTATCTTGCAAAAGTTTATTAACTTCATCTATCATTACAGATTTACCGTATTGTTTCTTTATCATCCCCATTGGTACATGCCCTTTTCTAAAACCTGGAATATTGGCTTTTTTACGATAATCATTTAATACTTCTGTAACTTTTGCTTGATAATCTTCTGCAATAATATCTACTTTTACAACTGCATTTAACGCATCTATATTTTCTTTTGTAATATTCATTTTAACTAAAATCCTTTTAAAATCGGGTGCAAAATTACTGCTTTTCTTGTTGAAAACCAAGAATTAGCATTTATAGATTATAGTAAAATATTCTTTTACTTTTAAAATACTTCAATAGGTAATATTAAATATTCTTTTATTACCTATTAGAAATTTAAAAAGAAAGTGCTAACTTGTACTTTGTAAAAAATCAATTCTTAAAAAATATTTTTAGGGATGAAAAAAAAATTTTAACGTTATTAATAACCTTTTTATTTAGTGTTGTTTCTTTTGGGTAAGTAACCAAACTTTATTTTAGTAAATACGGTGAGGTGAGAACATCCACATAAATTTATTGAAATATATAATGGTACAAGTAATGCAATTAGCTTAGATGATTAAAATTGGTAATATAGAACTCCCAGATTTCCCACTATTATTAGCACCTATGGAAGATGTTTCTGATCCTCCGTTTAGAATTTTATGTAAAGAAAATGGTGCAGATGTAGTATATACAGAGTTTATTTCATCCGAAGGTCTGATACGTGATGCTACAAAAAGCATCATCAAATTAGATATTTACGAAAAAGAACGCCCTGTAGGAATTCAAATTTTTGGTGCTAATTTAGAGTCAATGTTGAGGACGGTTGAGATTGTAGAAAAATCAAACCCAGATATGATAGACATCAATTTTGGATGTCCTGTAAAAAAAGTAGTTTCTAAAGGTGCAGGTGCAGGAATTTTAAAAGATATTGATTTGATGGTAAAACTAACCGATGCCATGGTAAAACATACACATTTACCTATTACTGTAAAAACCCGTTTGGGTTGGGATGCAAATTCTATACAAATTGTTGAAGTTGCAGAACGGTTACAAGATGTAGGTTGTAAGGCCATCTCTATTCATGGTCGTACTCGCGCTCAAATGTATAAGGGAGAAGCTGATTGGACTAAAATTGCCGATGTTAAAAATAATCAACGTATGCATATTCCTGTCTTTGGGAATGGCGATATTACATCGCCAGAAAAAGCAAAAGAAATGCGAGATATATATGGTTTAGACGGAGCAATGATTGGAAGGGCTTCTATTGGATATCCTTGGTTTTTTAACGAAATAAAACACTATTTTAAAACAGGAGGACATTTACCAAAACCTACCATTTCTGAAAGAGTAAACATGGCAAAACGTCACTTAGAATTAGCTATTAAATGGAAAGGAGAACGTTTAGGCATTGTAGAAACTAGAAGGCATTATACCAATTATTTTAAAGGAATTCCGTTTTTTAAAGAGTATCGTTTAAAAATGGTAACTTTAGATAATCCTCAAGATATTTTTGCTGTTTTTGATGAGGTAAAAAAGAAGTTTGGAGGTACTATTTTTCAATAAATTTGAAAGAAATCCTACTACTAGCAATTTTAGAAGCAAGAAAACCTAAAGTAGTTATGGTAGCAATAACAACAATTAGATTCAAGAACTTAAATTCTACAGGATAAGGAAAGTTTTGTGTAATCATAAATAATTCAAATTTTTGTTGAACAAATACTAAAATAACACCAATTGTTAAACCAACAAACATTCCAAAAACGGTAAGTAAAAATCCTTGTAGCACAAATATTTTTTTAATTTCTTTTATAGTAACTCCAAGGTTAAAAAGTGTTTTTAAGTTTTTCTTTTTATCAATAATCATCATAATAATTGCTCCAATAACATTAAAAAGAGCAATAATTACAATGAGTGTAAAGATAAGATAAGACACAAAGTTTTCGGTATTAATTACTTTGTAAAAAAGAGCATTTAATTGTGCTTTGGTTTGTACTTTTAATGTACTACCTAGTTGGTTTTGTAATTTGTCTCTAAAATCATCAGCAGAAATTGTTGGCTTTAGCTTTATTTCTACTCCAGTAATTTGGTTTTGTTTATAATGTAGTAATTGTTGTGCTAACTCAATATTTACAAAAATAAATTTGTTTTCAAACTCTTCTGTACCAGAGTAAATTCCTGCAATTTGAGTGTCTACCTTATTAAAGGCTTTGTTTGGGTTGGTAATATATCCTTTTCCTGGTTTCGGCACATAAATTTCTAATGGAGCTCCAAAATTAAGAATTCCTAAAGATAGTTTAAAGGCAATACCATTGCCTATTACGGCCGTATTGCTAAACTCAGAATCTAACCAAGTACCTACATCTATAACAGAATCTATTTGTGTAATTTGGTTATACTTTTCATCAACTCCTTTTATGTAAGCTGTTTCATTTTTGTCTTTATATTGTAAAAATACACGCTCTTCTATAATATTAGAAAACGTTTTTATATCTGTATTTTTTAATAAAATTTGATGAATACTATCTGTAAAAATAAAGGATTTTCCTTGAGTGGTTGTAATTTTTATATCTGGGTCAGAAATATCTAACAATGAGTAACTAAAGGTACGTAAACCAGAAAATCCTGAGAGGATAATAAATAGTGCCAAAGAGCCTATAATAACACCAAAAGAGGCAATAATGGTAATAATATTGATAGCATTATTACTGCTTTTTGCAAATAAATATCTTTTAGCTATGTAGAAAGAGAAATTCAATAAAAACTATATTTTTTTACGTTTGGGTAAAATAGAAGGTTTTTTTATAGGGTTTTCATCCTCACCACGTAAAGATTTATCTATCTGCTCTATATAATCTAAAGAATCATCGCCAAAAAACAATAATTCTGGCATTCTACGTAATTGGTGGCGTGTTCTCTTTGCCATTTCATAACGGATTACAGAGGTGTTAGAGATAATCCCTTTTAGTAATTTATCTCTTTTTTCTGATGGAAAAACACTAATATATACTTTGGCAACCCCCAAATCTGATGTTACAGACACCTTAGAAACAGAAATTAGAACTCCTCTCATACCATCTTGAGCTGCTTTTTGTAGTACATCTACCAAGTCTTTTTGTAATACTCCTGCAATTTTTCTTTGTCTATTTGTTTCTTCCATTTTGCAAATTTACAACTTCTAGTTTGGTTTAAAGTACATAGAAAGCTAGAATCTAGCTAAAAGTTGTGTAAAAATTTTACCTTTACATTATGAAAAAAATAGAACATATAGGTATTGCCGTAAAAAATTTAGATATCTCTAATAAGATATTTGCATCTTTATTTGGCAAATTGCATTATAAAACAGAAGCAGTAGCTAGTGAGGGGGTTAAAACATCATTTTTTAAAGTAGGAATTCATAAAATAGAATTGTTAGAAGCTACCAATCCAAATAGCCCTATTGCTAAGTTTCTTGACAAAAAAGGAGAAGGAGTTCATCATATTGCTTTTGCAGTTTCTAACATCTACACAGAAATGAAACGTTTAAAAAAGGAAGGGTTTGTTATTTTGAATGAAATACCAAAAAAAGGAGCTGATAATAAATTAGTGGTTTTTTTACACCCAAAATCTACAAACGGTGTTTTAATAGAATTGTGCCAAGAAATAGTATAAAAAAGATAAATTTTAACAAAATTACAGTAAGTACATGACAAAAAGCTAAATACATTTATAACGTTTCTGTATATCCGTAAAGAATCATAATCCTGTAATACTTGCTATCACTAGTCTATCA
>CAZZPG010000007.1:0-23544 GCA_964655975.1 uncultured Flavobacteriaceae bacterium | reverse complement strand
AAAGACATAAGAAAAGCAAAAGTAAAAATTGTATTTTAAGTAAATAATATAATGGAAAATATAGCATTAATAGATTCATTTTCAGAATTTAAAGATAATAAAAGTATAGATAGAGTAACCCTAATGTCTATTTTAGAAGAAGTATTTAGAGCTACCTTAAAACGCAAGTTTGGGTCTGATGATAATTTTGATATTATTATAAATCCTGATAAAGGTGATTTAGAAATTTGGAGAAATAGAATTGTAGTTGCAAATGGTGAAGTAGAAGATGACAATGAAGAAATAGAATTATCCGTTGCACAAAAAATAGAACCAGATTTTGAAATTGGCGAAGATGTTTCTGAAGAAGTAAAGTTAGTAGATTTAGGAAGAAGAGCAATTCTAGCATTACGACAAAATTTAATTGCTAAAATTTATGAGCATGATAGCACCAACACCTTTAAACATTTTAAAGACTTAGAAGGAGAATTGTATAGTGCAGAGGTACACCATATTCGTCACAATGCAGTTATTCTGTTAGATGACGATGGTAATGAGTTAGTATTACCAAAAAGTGAGCAAATTAGATCAGATTTTTTTAGAAAAGGAGATAATGTAAGAGGAGTCATAAAAACAGTAGAATTAAGAGGGAATAAACCTGTTATTTTACTCTCTAGAACCTCTTCAAAGTTTTTAACAAAATTATTTGAACAAGAAATTCCAGAAGTATTTGATGGTTTAATTACCATAGAAGGCGTTGCAAGAATACCTGGAGAAAAAGCCAAAGTAGCAGTAGACTCTTATGATGATAGAATTGACCCTGTGGGTGCATGTGTAGGTGTAAAAGGATCTCGTATTCATGGAATTGTACGTGAATTAGGAAATGAAAATATAGATGTTATTAACTATACAAAAAATGAGCAATTATATATTGCCAGAGCATTAAGCCCTGCCAAAGTAACATCTATGGAAATTACTTTATACGATGAAGAAAAAGATGGTAAAAAAGGACGTGTAAATGTACTTTTAAAACCAGAAGAAGTATCTAAAGCAATAGGTAGAAGTGGTGTAAATATCCGTTTAGCAAGTCAATTAACAGGGTATGAAATAGACGTGCAAAGAGAAGGAATAGAAGACGAAGATGTAGAACTAACAGAGTTTACGGATGAAATAGAAGACTGGGTGATTTTAGAATTAAAAAAAATTGGTTTAGATACAGCAAAAAGTGTTTTAGAACAAAATGTAGATGAATTAGTAAAAAGAACCGATTTAGAAGAAGAAACAATACTAGATGTTCAAAGAATTTTACGTGAAGAGTTTGAAGATTAAATATAAAAATCTCGAGTTGTTAGTTCGAGAGATATAGTAACTAACAAAGTACTAAAAAATATAACTATACAAAATAATAGTATAAAGTATGTTTTTTATAATTAAGGGCTAAAAATGTATATATGGCTGAAGCAAGAAAATTAAGACTCAATAAAGTTTTAAGAGAATTAAATATCTCTTTAGATAGAGCAGTAGAACACTTAGCAAAAAATGGTTATGAAGTAGAATCTCGCCCTACAACAAAAATCTCAGATAAAGAGTATCAAGTATTATTTGATGCCTTTGCTTCAGATGCAAGTAAAAAAGCGGCATCTAAAGAAGTAGGAGAAGAAAAGAGAAAAGAAAAAGAAGCTATTCGCATAGAATTAGAAGCAAAACAAGCAAAAAAACGACAAAAAGAAGAACTAAAAAAAGCTGAAGAAGAGGCAAAAAAAAATATATTAAAAGCCAAAGCAAAAAAACTATCATTTAAAACCATCGGTAAAATAGATATAGACAAAAAACCTACAAAAAAAGTTTTAGAAAAAACCTTAGAAACAAAAAACACAGAAACCAAAGTAGAAGTTCCTGAAAAAGAAGAAGTTACCACAGAACCAGAAAAATTAAAAACCCAATACAAAAAGTTAGATGGTCCAAAACTTACAGGTAAAACAATAGATTTAAAACAATTTGAAAGACCTAAAAAGAAAAAAATATCAATAAAAAAAGATGACAAAAAACCCTCTAATGATCCTAAAAAGAAACGTAGAAGGATAAATAAACCAGGTCAAGGAGGAAGTAATAAACCACAAGGAGCAAACAGAGGATCTAAAAATAGAGGAAGCTTTAGAGGAAGAGGAATAGTTGTTAAAAAAGAAGAGCCAACAGAAGCAGAAGTACAAAAACAAGTTAGAGAAACTTTAGAAAGACTACAAGGAAAATCTAAAAAAGGAAAAGGAGCAAAATACCGTAGAGATAAAAGAGATGCTCACAGACAACAAAGTGAGGCAGACTTACAAGTAGCAGAAGCAGAAAGTAAAGTATTAAAAGTAACAGAATTTGTTACAGTTAGTGAGGTGGCAACTATGATGGATGTACCAGTAACCAATATTATTTCTTCCTGTATGATGCTTGGAATGATGGTAACCATGAACCAACGCTTAGATGCAGAAACATTAACTATAGTTGCAGAAGAATTTAACTATACCGTAGAATTTGTTGGAGCCGAAGTAGAAGAAGCTATTACAGAAGAAGAAGACAAACAAGAAGACTTAGAAAATAGAGCTCCAATAGTAACAGTAATGGGGCATGTAGATCACGGTAAAACCTCATTATTAGATTATATTAGAAAAGCCAATGTAATCTCTGGAGAATCTGGAGGTATTACTCAACATATTGGGGCATATGAAGTAGAAGTACATGATGGTCAAAAAATAGCATTTTTAGACACACCAGGACACGAGGCATTTACAGCAATGCGTGCTCGTGGAGCTCAAGTTACAGATATTGTAATTATTGTGGTTGCTGCAGATGATGATGTAATGCCACAAACCAAAGAAGCAATCTCTCATGCACAAGCCGCAGGAGTACCTATTATATTTGCGATTAATAAAATTGACAAACCCAATGCAAACCCAGATAATGTAAAAACACAATTATCTTCTATGAATTTGTTGATTGAAGAATGGGGAGGAAGTATTCAATCTCAAGACATATCAGCAAAAACAGGAGAAGGTATTGATGAATTGCTTGAAAAAGTATTGTTAGAAGCAGAGGTTTTAGAGCTAAAAGCAAACCCTAATAAAAACGCAGTAGGTACTGTTGTAGAAGCCTTGTTAGACAAAGGTAGAGGATATGTTTCTACCATTTTAGTACAAGCAGGTACATTAAAAATTGGAGATTACGTTTTAGCTGGTAAACACAGTGGAAAAGTAAGAGCAATGTTTAACGATAAAGGGACAAAATTAAAAACTGTAGGACCATCAACACCAGTATCTATTTTAGGATTAGATGGAGCACCACAAGCAGGAGATAAATTTAATGTATTTGATGATGAGCGAGAAGCAAAACAAATTGCCTCTAAACGTTCTCAATTACAGAGAGAACAATCTGTAAGAACACAAAAAACACTTACCTTAGATGAAATTGGTCGTAGAATTGCATTAGGTGACTTTAAAGAATTAAACATCATACTAAAAGGAGATGTAGATGGTTCTGTAGAAGCCTTAACAGATTCTTTCCAAAAATTATCTACTGAAGAAATTCAAGTAAATATTTTACATAAAGGAGTAGGAGCCATTACAGAAAGTGATGTCTTATTAGCATCAGCATCTAATGCTATAATTATTGGGTTTAATGTACGTCCACAAGGAAATGCAAGAATCATTGCCGATAGAGAAGAAGTAGATATTAGAACCTACTCAATTATTTATAACGCCATCAATGAGTTGAAAGATGCTATGGAGGGAATGTTATCTCCAGATATGCAAGAAGAAGTTACAGGTAATATAGAAATTAGAGAAGTATATAAAATTTCTAAAGTAGGTAACATTGCAGGATGTATGGTAATGTCTGGTAAAATTTACAGAGACTCATTAATTAGAATTATTAGAGAAGGAATTGTGGTACAGACAGGCGTATTATCTTCATTAAAACGTTTTAAAGACGATGTAAAAGAAGTAGCAAAAGGATACGATTGTGGGTTACAAATTAAGGGTTATAACGATATTAAAGAAGGTGATGTTATAGAAGCTTATAAAGAAGTGGCAGTTAAGAAAAAATTAAAATAGTTTTCTCTGTCATTCCTGCAGAAGCAGGGATATCAAGATAATAAATATTATTTTAAAATCAAAAAAAACCGAGCAAAATGCTCGGTTTTTTTGATGCTTAATATTGGGATTATTTTACAGTAAAAATGAGATAAATTAACTTCAATGTATAAAAAAAACCAGGAAAGAATATCCATTGTGCATTTAAAGAATGCTAACTTTTAAATTGTTAATATTCCTAGATAAATTTATTGATGTGTTGAATAACGGGTAATTTTGATAGTATTCTAGTTCTAAATCCTCAAAAAGTTTTAGCATAATTTCTACGAATTATGAATTGGTTACAAAATTGTGAAAATAATGTTTCAATTCACTTTCTGTTTTTAATACGTTTTAAACTATACTAAATTTTTATTCATTATTTAATATTATAGACCTCTTCCAAACTTATAATTTCTGCATTTTTTATGCGTCTATATATATCTTTTGGAGCTAAAGAAGAAATATTTTCTTTTCCCATTGCGGCAACTAGCTCTTTAACAGCAATAATAGTTTTTGTATGATAATTTTTTACACGTATATTTTTATCTTTTACCACTAGACCTTCTACCAAATCTTCATCTTGTGTAGCAACACCCACAGGACAAGTGTCTAAATTACATTCTCTTGCTTGTATGCACCCTAAACTTAACATAAAACTACGTGCCATATTTACAGTATCTGCTCCTATGGCTAAAAGTTTTACCACATCAAAAGCATCTATAGCTTTACCACTGGCAATTAATTTAATTTGTTTTTTAAGTTTGTATTTTTTGATAAGTTTATTTACAAAAGATAAGCCTTCTAATAAAGGCGTACCAACATAATTGGTAAATTCTATAGGAGCAGAACCTGTACCTCCTTCTCCTCCATCAACAGTAATAAAATCTGGATAATTTTTTGCAGTTGCAAAAGCTTGTATCATTTCTTCAATCTCATGTTCATCTCCTACACAAAATTTAATTCCCACAGGTTTTCCATCACTTAAATCTCTTATTTGTTGAATAAATGTAATCATTTCATCAAAATTAGAAAAAGAAGCATGTCCTGGTGGCGAGTCTACACGTGTAAAAGGTTTTACTGAACGAATTTTTGCAATTTCTTCTGTATTTTTTTTAGCTGGTAAAATACCTCCATGCCCTGGTTTTGCTCCTTGAGAAAATTTAATTTCAATCATTTTTACCTCAGGTCTTGTAGCATTTACTCTAAAAATAGTAGCATCAAAAACTCTTTTTCCGTTTACACTTTTACCTGCACCAAAATACCCAGTTCCTACTTGAAAAACTAAATTACCTCCTTGTAAATGATAGGGAGAAATACCCCCCTCACCAGTATTATGTGTAAAATTACCCATTTTTGCTCCTTGGTTTAATGCCATAATTGCATTCTTACTTAAAGAGCCAAAAGACATTGCAGAAATGTTGATAATAGAAGCTTCATATTTTTGGATACATTTATCTGAGCCAAAAACTACACGATCTCCTTTTACATGATGATGGTTTTTTGGAAATAAAGAATGTCTTACAAACTCATAGCCTTTTTCATACACATTATGTTGTGTGCCAAACGGAATGGTTTCTGTTTCTTTTTTAGAACGTTGATATACAATACTTCGTTTTTCCCTGTTAATAGGTGTTCCGTTTAAATCATCTTCTATAAAATATTGTTGAATTTTTTCTCTCTCATCTTCAAAAACCCAACGTAAACGAGCTAATAAAGGAAATGTTCTTAATAATGAATGCTTAGTTTGAAAACTATCATGTAAAGTAATCGCTAACAATATTAAAGAAATAATTACAATAATATATATTTCTGTAGAAGGAAAAAAATAGGCACAACTTCCTAACAAAATATTTGAAATAATTACGGTAAAAATAATTTTGTTTCTCATAAATAAAGTTTTTATATAATTTTAAGGTAGTAGAAAAAGTAAATAGTACCCACTAACATCATTGTAAAAGTACATGTTTTAAACAAAAAAAGCTTCAACATTGTTGAAGCTTTTTAATATATACTGAATTCTAAAAAAAATTATTTTTTAAATTTTTCGTATTTACTTTTAAATTTATCTATACGTCCTGCCGTATCAACCAATTTAGATTTACCAGTATAAAATGGGTGAGAAGTTCTAGAAATTTCTAATTTAATTAATGGATATTCAATGCCATCTACCTCTAAATTTTCTTTTGTATTTGCCGTAGATTTTGTTAAAAATATATCTCCGTTAGACATATCTTTAAAAGCTACCATTCTATAATTTTCTGGATGTATTCCTTTTTTCATCTTAAATGACTTTTAAATATTATTTTGATTTGTTAGTAAGTGATAAAGTTGGTAAGGCTTTTTCACTAAAAATCAGCTATTTGATAAAATAGAGTGCAAATTTAATCTATTTTTTTAATTTACAAACAAATAATTTACTTAATTTGTGCTTGCAAATATCTATCTTAAAATTAACGTATGAAAACTTATAAAAATTTACTTATTCTTACTCTTGTTTCTTTTCTTTTTTCCTCTTGCGAAACCAAATATAAATTTAATTTAATTGTTGATAAAAAAACAGCCTTTAAAAAAACAATAACTGCAATATTAAAAGAGAAAAACAATAACCCTATAGATTCTATTCAGTTTTTTGTTAATGGAAAACATATAAAGAATAATAAAAATACAGCAAGTATAAACACCTCAAAAATAGGCTTAGGAAAACACCTTATTTCTGCTTTAGTTTTTTATCCTGGAAAAACAAAAAAAGTAAATACTTCTTTTGAGGTTTTTGCAAATAAAGCTCCAAAAACATATAATTGTAAAATTGTAAATACATTTCCTCATGATACAAAAGCCTATACCCAAGGGTTAGAGTTTTATAATGGGTATTTATATGAAACCACAGGACGTAGAGGAGAATCATCACTTAGAAAAGTAGAGTTAAAAACAGGTAAAATTTTACAACAAGTAGCCTTAGAATCTAAATATTTTGGTGAAGGAATGACTATTTTTAACAATAAAATTTATTGGCTTACTTGGGAAAATAAAAAAGGATTTATTTATAATATAAAAACATTTAAGCAAGAGGGTGAATTTGCTTATCATAAAAGCAAAGAAGGTTGGGGTTTAACTCATAATAATAGCGAATTAATTAAAACAGATGGTAGCAACAAAATTTGGTTTTTAGACCCCACAACTTTATATGAAAAAAGAAGCATACAGGTATATACCAATAAATATCCGTTAGACAAACTTAATGAAATGGAATATATTAATAACAAAATTTATGTAAATAAATGGCAACAAAAAGCAATTCTAATAGTTCATCCAGAAACAGGAGTTGTAGAAAGTGTTATTAACTTAAAAAATATTGAAGCTGAAATTAAAAAAACACAAACACTCAAAGACCAAGATGAGGTTTTAAATGGAATTGCTTACGACAAAGAAAACAACAGGTTGTTTGTAACAGGAAAACATTGGAGTAAAATTTTTGAAATTGAGTTGATTAAAAATTAAAACAATAAAAAAAATAATAGAGAGTTATATCTTTAATGTTCTAGAACCTATTTTTTAGCAGAGTTTAAAAAGCTAAATTTGTAAAATAATTTATGAAACAATCTTTATCAATTTTAGGAATTATTCTATTTATTACCATCGTTTCGTGTAGGAAAAATTTTGATACAGTGCCTAGTTTTGGCAAACTTGAGTTTTCTAAAGATACCGTATATTTAGATACCATTTTTACCAACATTGGTTCTGCCACTTACAACTTAAAAATTTACAACAGAAGTAATAAAGACATTACCATTCCTAACATTCAATTAAAAAACGGAAAGAACTCTCATTATAGACTAAATGTTGATGGAATTGCAGGAAAAGACTTTACCAATATCAATATTTTAGCAAAAGACAGTATTTATATATTTGTAGAAACTACGATTGATATTAATTCCGTTCAGAATCCATTATACACTGATAAAATTTTGTTTGATAACGGCAATAATCAACAGCATGTAGATTTGGTTACCTTGGTAAAAGATGCTCATTTTATTTATCCTAATAGAGACCCAATAACTTTTAAAATTGATACCCTTACTTTAGATAAAAAAGTAACCTCAATAAAAGGAAGATTCTTAACAAAGAATGAACTTACCTTTACCAATACAAAACCCTATATTATCTACGGATATGCAGCAGTACCTACCAACAAAATATTAACTATTGATGCAGGTGCAACCATTCATTTTCATGCCAATTCTGGATTAATTGTAGATAAAGATGCTACCCTAAAAGTAAACGGAACACTCAATAATAAAGTGATTTTTGAAGGTGATAGATTAGAGGACAATTTTAATAATATTGCGGGGCAATGGGGTACTATTTGGATGCGTGCAGGTAGTAAAAATAATAACATACAAAATGCTTTAATAAAAAATGGAAGTATAGGTATTTTGGTAGACTCTATTTCTTCAAGAAATACCCCAACACTAACTCTAAAAAACACAAAAATTTATAACCATACTAGTTATGGAATTTTAGCAAGAGCAACAAATATTGTAGGCACAAACATAGTTATTGGTAGTGCTGGAAAAACTTCTTTAGCCTGTACAATTGGAGGAACATACAACTTTACTCACAGTACATTTGCTAATTATTGGAATAAAAATTTACGCCAATTACCAGCTGTTTTGGTAAATAATTATTTTACAGATAAACAAAACGGTAAAGAAATTATAAAAACTAGAGATTTACTAGCAGCAAATTTTATCAACTGTATTTTTGATGGAAACAATAACATAGAATTTGTATTAGACAAAATAAATGGAAGTCTATTTAACTACAAAATTACCCATTGCATGATTAAATTTACCGATAGCAACAATAATTACACAAACAATTTAGAAATGAAATTTGATGATGCTACACATTATACCAATCCGTTTATCAACAAAACACCCAATTTTAGAGATACTTCTCTCAATGATTTTATTATCGGACAAAATAGTGATGCCATTGGCAATGCAACACCAACCTCTATTTCTTTTGATATTTTAGGAGTTGATAGAAGTAATTTACCAGATATTGGTGCTTACCAACATATTACGTTTAATTAGGGTTTATACTATTTTTTGTAAGTTTTAAAAAAATACATCGTCTTAATAGAGGAACAAAATTTAAAACACAAATTATGAAAAAATTATTTTTATCACTTTTAGTATCAATTTCTATATCTTCCTCTGCACAAGACAAATTAGCAACAACTAGTGGACATATTAAATTCTTCTCCTCTACACCAGCAGAAGATATTGAAGCCAATAATTACAAAGTAATTAGTAAAATTACCCTAGAAACAGGTGTTTTGGTGTTTTCTGTACCAATGCAAAGTTTTGAGTTTGAAAAATCATTGATGCAAAAACATTACAATTCAAAAAAATTTTTACACACTAAAAAATTCCCAAAAGGAAAATTTAAAGGAACTATTTCTAATCTTTCTGATATAGATTTTAGTAAAGACGGTACTTATAACACAATGGTTTCAGGAAATTTAACCATACATGGTGTTACCAACAAAGTATCAGAAAAACTAACTTTTACTGTAAAAAATGGTGCTGTTATGGGTATGACAACTTTTAATATTACGCTAGCAGATTATGGCGTGGTTTTCAAAAAAGGAAAACCCTCTAAAAATATTGCTAAAACAGTAAAAATCATCACACATTTAAACTATACAAAGCAATAAAATGAGGTTTAAGGTTTTCAAAATAATAGGAGTCCTTGCTGTTGTTGGAACTGTAGCTTTTGCCTATCTATGGTTTATGCCACACAGAGATGTACAAGCCACCAAAACCTTTGCTATAGTTAATGCATCTACATTAGTTAACGAATTTTTAAGCGACAAAGAAAAAGCAAATGCTAAATATTTAGATAGTGATGAGGGGGAATCTAAAGTATTAATTATTACTGGTAAAATTGCAAAAATATATAAAGATCAATTAGGGCAACAAGTAGTTTTATTAAAAAATGACATTGATAAAATGGGAGTATCTTGTACCTTTACTGTTAAAACAAATCAGCAAGTAAGCTATTTAAAAATTGGCGATGCTGTAAAAATAAAAGGCGTTATCCGTTCTGGTGCAGAATATGATGATGACTTAGATTTACTAGAAAATGTAATTGTAGAAAAAAGTGCTATTATAAAATAATTATTTAGCACTTAATTTTTTATGGCATTGTTTAAAGAACTTTAAACAATGCAATTTTATTTTATTTTTGTTAGTAATACTAGTTAAATTTAAGTAGATTGCTTTTTAAAGTTTAGGTAATGAAAAAAATAATAATTACAGGCACAAGTAGAGGTATTGGTTTTGAATTAGCGCAACAACTTGCAAATCAAGGACATAAGATACTTGCACTATCAAGAAATATAATACCTTTAAGAGAAATTAATCATAAAAATATTACTATTTTATCAGTAGATTTAACTGAAGAAAATGATATTAAAAAAGTAACTAAATTTATAAAAACAAGCTGGAAAAAGGTAGATATTCTTATTAATAATGCAGGAAAACTTATTAATAAACCTTTTACAAAATTAACTTCTAATGATTTTTTAGAGGTGTATAAAGTAAATGTTTTTGCAGTGGCAGAACTTACCAAACAAATAATTCCGTTTTTTCAAAAAGGAAGCCATGTAGTTACTATTAGTAGTATGGGAGGCGTTCAAGGTAGTTTTAAATTTACTGGTTTAGCTGCATATAGTTCTGCTAAAGGAGCGGTAATTACCTTGTCTGAATTATTGGCCGAAGAATATAAAGAACAACAAATTGCTTTTAATATTTTAGCTTTGGGTGCTGTGCAAACAGAAATGTTAGAAGAGGCTTTTCCTGGTTATAAAGCTCCTATTTCTGCTAAAGAAATGGCAGACTATATTGCTAATTTTGCTTTAACTGGCAATAACTTTTATAATGGTAAGGTATTACAGGTTTCTTCTTCTACTCCGTAAAAAAAATGAGATAGAGAATACTATAAAAAGTTGTTTTTTAGTTAAAGATTAGATTAAACCCAAACTGTAAAGAAACATTATTTGCTGTATTAAGGTTTTGAAGTTTAAAGAGGTTACCTATCATTCCATAAAAATTAATTTTACCTACTTGAAAAGAAAATCCTGCTCCAACATTGGTTAATGAGTATTTATCTATGGTGTAGGTAATTTTGGCAAATAGCTTTTCTGTTATAACTCTTTCATAAAATCCTGTAAATGCAATTTGTGGTCTAAGGGGTCTAAAAATTGTATACAACTGTACTCCTACCGCACTGTTATAATACTCTCTGTAAGATTTACCATAACATTCTTTGTTTAATCTTGCCTTTCCAAAACTATATTTTAATGAGGTGTTAATTTTTGTAGGTCTCCATGTAAAGTAAGAATCTGTATTACTTTTAGAATCTACTTTACTTTTAAATGCTTTATCCAATTTACTCCAATAATCTGATGGGTGTAAGGGGTCATATTTAAGAGGAATGCCATCAAAAATATAGCTTCCTTTTACTGTGTGCGAAAAATTATTTTTTTTATGGTTTATAAATCCTACATCTAAAATACTTCCTGTTACTTCTACTTGGTTAGTTAGGTGGTATGTAAAACCTACATCTAATCCAATACCTAAGCTACCTCCAAAAAAAGTATCAGAAATTAAGTTTTTTTTATCAATTTTTTTGTTTTTAGAAATAATACCTGATGATTTAATACTTACATTCAAATTATGTAAATAATGTTTATAAATATTATTATCTCCTAAAACTGTAGTTATTGTTCCAAAATTATTAGTGCTGTTAATATTCATGCTAGATGAGTAAATTTTTAATCTACCTCCTAATGTTAATTTTTTATTAAAAACTCTAGTAATACCAGCATGTAATACTCCCAATACATCTATATTAAAAATTAATTGAGATAGAGAAAAACTTTTGTTTAAATATGCTGCATTTCCTTTATATAAAAGAGTCACAATATCTTTAGGAAAGTATCCCATAAAGTCTATTTCTTCATAAAAACCAGCACTAATATATGTTTTATTATTAAGCCTATAACCTCCACTTAAAACTTCTATTTGAGTGTTAAAACTAAGGTTATCATTTTTATCTAATTTGTTTAAAATTTTTGAGAATTTTATATTAAAATCTACATTATCTTTTAAGAATAAATCTTCCATTTTAACTTTTGATGATGCAATTGTAGAAGAAAAACCAGAAATAAGTGGCACTCCTACATGAAATCTATAATTAGTTTCTGCACCAGGGTTTAACAGTAATGTTTGGGGTAATTCTGCAAAACCATAAAGTACTGGTTTGTTTTGAGCAATGATGCTGGTAATAGCTATTGTAAAAAAAATAATGGAGAGTGTTCTTCTTTTTTGCATTTATTTGCCTATATAAAATTTTCCTGATGTTTTAAATAGTAAAAACATTTTTACATGAGGGTCTAATGGTGTTACTCCTTGAAGCAGATGAATAGTAATTTTCATCTTTTTTGAAGTAAGAACTAAAGGGTTAGTAGTGATATCTATATTTTGGGTTTGCTTAAATTTTCTTTCTCTTGCAGGTATTAATAGTTGACTAAAACTGTATACTACTTTATTATTAGCATCTAAAAAATCAAAATCTATGGTAAATTTTCTATTAAACCTATTCTCTATCTCAAAATTTATTGCTGCTTTTAGTAAATTATTTCTAAAAAATTTATTTTCAAATGTTGTAAATCTTGTGATGTCACTTACAGTAGTTAATTCTATTCCGTTTACTAAAAAATCTGATTGTTTAACTGTAAAATAAATTAACGAAACGTCATAAATAGGATTTAATTTTAAATCTTTTAGTTGATTAAAATCTAACGTATCTGAGCAAGAAGATAATAGTATTGTTAAAATAAGTAGTTTTTTTATTTGTAAAATCTTCATAATAATATTTCTATATCATCATAATAATGATGATGAACTTCAAATGTATTGTTTTATTTCTAAAAGGTGCTGGATTGATAGTATTTTTTTGTTTTCTACTTTTTCATTTTCAAAATTACAGTAAATAACATTCATACTACAATTCATTGCTCCAAAAATATCTGCTTCTAAATTATCTCCTATCATATAGCTTTCTTTGGGGTTTGCATTGGCTGTTTTTAAAGCATATTGAAATATCTTATAATTGGGTTTTTTTACTCCCACTTTTTCAGATGTTATTATGTGTTGAAAGTATTTTTTTATCCTAGATTTTTTTATCTTTTTTTCTTGTATATCTTCAAAACCATTAGTTATAATATGTAATTGATATTTAGTTTGTAGGTATTCTAGCAGTTCTATTGCTCCATCAAAAAGATGATTGTAGGTTGGTAAATATTGAAGATATTTATCTGCTATTAAGTTAATCCATTGATCAGAAATAGGTGTCTTTAAAATATCAAATGTGTCTTTTAATCTACCGTATTTTAATTTTTCTTTGGTAGTTTTTTCTTCTCTATATTGTTTCCAGTATTGAAAATTGATAGGTTTATAAACCTTTAAAAAGGTATTGATTACTAAGTTAATCTCTAGTTCTTCAAAAATTTGTTGAAAAGCTAAGGTAGAATTTTTTTCAAAATCCCAAAGAGTGTGGTCTAAATCAAAAAAGATGTGTTTAATTTTCATCAAACGAAATTAAAAATTTTCTATACAATAAAAACTCATTTTCCTCTTTATATTTGTTACAATTAACAACGTTATTTTTTTTGAAAAAGAAACTTCATATTTTATTTTTATGTAGCTGGTATCCTTCACGTGTATTGCCGACTAATGGAGATTTTATTCAAAGACATGCAGAAGCAGTTTCTTTATTACACAAAGTAACTGTATTACATATTATTTCTGATAAAAAGAGTCGTAAAAAAACAACAATTGTTTTTCGAAAAATTAATGATGTAAGAACATATATTGGTTATATAAAATATAGTAAAAACCCTATAATTAAATATTATCGTTTTTTTTCTGTGTATAAAAAAATACTAAAATCTATCAATAAAATAGATTTAGTTCATCTTAATGTATTATATCCTTTTGGAGTTTTTGCCTTACATTTAAAGTGGGTTTATAAATTACCTTATATTATTTCTGAACATTGGACAGGATACTTATATCCACAAAATAGAACTATAGGTTTTATTAAAAAAACAGTATCAAAAATCATTACAAAAAAAGCATCATTTGTTTGTCCTGTAAGTAATTTATTAGGAAAATCTATGCAAGAAATTAAATTATTTGGAAACTATAAAACAATAGCAAATACTGTAAATACCGTTATTTTTAAACCCATAAATAAAAAAGAGACTCAATTTACAATTTTACATATTTCTAGTATGTTAGATAAGCATAAAAATATTTCTGATATGTTACGTGCTGCCAAAATATTAGAAAATACAATAGGCTTTTTTACTTGGAAATTTATTGGTGGAAATATGAAAAATTATGAACCTTTAATTAATGAGCTTCAATTTACCAAAGCAACTATTATTTTTATGAAACATATTTCTCAGAAAAAATTAATTGCACATATTCAAAAATCTCATCTACTTGTTTCATTTAGTAATTATGAAACTTTTGGAATTACAATTATTGAAGCAATTGCTTGTGGTGTACCTGTTATTGCTACAAATACTGGAGTGGCTAGAAATTCTTTTCTTAAAAACTATTGTATAACAACCCCACTTAAAGATATAGATTCTTTAAACAACCATATTGTTGAGGTTAAAAAAAAAGCTTCTAAAAACCCCAAAGAAAGACATCAATTTGTAGTAGATAATTTTAGCAATATGGTTATTGCTAAGAAATTATCTACATTGTATTATAAAACTTTAAGCCAAATATCTTGAATTTATTAAAAAGTTACATACAAGGTTTTTTAAACAGGTCTGGAAGTTATGTAATAACAGCAACCATAATAGCAAGAGGGTTTTCATTCTTGGCCTCATGGATAGCTTTACAATTACTATCTAACAAAACTTTAGGAGTTGTTTTATTTTCTTTTAGTATTGTACAGTTCTTAATTCCTTTTGGAGGTTTTGGTTTACACCAAGGTCTGTTGCGTTATGGTGCTCTTTTAAAAAGTAGAGAAGAAAGAAATACGCTTTTTATCTATGTTTTAAAAAAAGGAGTATTATTCTCTGTTTTTTTATTATTTCTTATAATTACTATTGGATACTTTATTCCTTTTGAGTTTGAAAATACTTATTTTTATATAAGTATTTTATCTTTAGGAATTATTTCAAATTATTTTTTTCAAATTATTAAAATTCAATATAGATTACATCACAATAATAAATTTTTTGCTTTTATAGACATTGCTCAAAGTATTGTGCTATTAGTAACAGTACTTTGTTTTAGCTATTTTTTTAAAGAAACAGGATATGCTGTTGCTTTAATTATTTCGCCACTTTCTTCTTTATTTTTCTTGAAAAATTTACACATCAATTACCAAAATAATAAGAAACCATCTATTATTAATCGTTCTTTTTGGAGGTATTGTTTTTTAGGTAGTTTAGCAAGTGTTGCACCTCAATCTTTAGTTATTATTGATATTTTATTAATAGGACATTTATTAAAAGACCCAGAATTGGTAACAGCTTATAAATATGTTTCTATAATACCAGCAAGTATCTTATTTTTACCACAAGCTTTTATTGCTACAGATTATGTTTCATTTACAGAAAAAATAACAAACAAGCCTTACATTTTTAACTACATTAAGAGCTATATGTTACTTTTTAGCTTGATAGGGGTTCTTTTTTGTGGGTTTTTTTATTTATTTTCAAATGAAACCTTAGTAATTTTTAGTGTAGATTATATACAATATTCAGACAGTTTTAGTATTTTGGTATTTGGCGTTTGTGGGATTTTAATTTTTAGAGGATTATTTGGAAATTTACTTTCTTCTATAGGAAAAATTGAAGTAAACTATTATATTGTAAGTATTGCTTTAGTTTTAAATGTAATTAGCAACTATTATTTACTTCCAATTTATGGTATAAAAGGAGCTGCAATTACCTCTGCTTTTTTAATGTGGTTTACAGGTATTTTTTCGTATGTTTGGTTTATTTTTTTATATAAAAAACTACACGGACACGCCCATAAGTAGCAACTTACTAGATATTATTAATATATTTCTCTAGCAAAACTTTAAATGATATAATTAGTATTTCTAAAAAGGACATATCTTAAAGGTTTTTAAAAACCTAAGAAGTGTTTTCTATATTTTTCTATCCATAAGATAGAACTAATCCCTAATGAATACGCAAGTAAATCGCCAAAACTAAATGATGTTCCTAAAATTATTTTGGCTATAAAATTATTTTCCCATCCAAAGAAAAACAACAAATTTGTTAGTTGTAATATTTCAACAGTATAGGCAATACCTAATACAATTAACCCCATTTTGGTAGCATTAATATCTATAAAAATTTTTAAAAAACAGTAGAGTAAAAATACTACAAAAAAATCTCCAATAGTGTAGCGTATAAATCCATCAGTAAAAAGAATACCTATTTCTATCAATAAAAAAAGGAGAAACCCAAAAAAATATATTTTGTTAAATTTTAGTTTCATTTTAAATGTATGTTACGTTTTAAGGAATAGGTTTTTATTAGGAGAGGGAATTAAAAATTTTAATAGTCATATTTATTTTTCCATCGTTTTTTTAAGATGTTTCTAAATAATTTTTCTCTTTGATTATCACCAGGTTCATAAAATTTGGTATTACAGATTTCTTTAGGTAAAAATTCTTGAAACACAAAATTATCTTCATAATCATGAGAATATTGATATTTTTTACCATAATCTAAATCTTTCATTAATTTTGTTGGGGCATTTCTTAGATGGAGGGGGACGGACAAATCTCCTGTTTTTTTTACCAAATCTTGTGCTTTTTTAATTGCAACATAAGAGGTATTACTTTTTGCTGAATTTGCTAAATACACAGCACATTGGCTTAAAATAATACGAGATTCTGGGTTTCCGATAGTAGCTACTGCTTGAAAGGTATTGTTTGCCATAATAAATGCGGTAGGATTTGCATTTCCTATATCTTCTGATGATAAAATAAGCATTCTTCGTGCAATAAACGTAACATCTTCTCCTCCTTCAATCATTCTTGCTAACCAGTAAACTGCTGCATTTGGGTCACTTCCTCTAATAGATTTTATAAAAGCAGAAACAATGTTATAATGTTGCTCTCCTGTTTTATCATATCTAACAGTGTGTTTTTGAATTTTAGATAAAACCAGGTTATTGGTAATAATTGTATTATCTTCAGAAGCTACTAATAACTCAAAAATATTTAATAATTTTCTAGCATCACCACCAGATACTTGTAACAAAGCATCCGTTTCTTTTAATGTAATATTTTTTTTTGATATAATTGTGTCTTTTTCAATGGCTCTGTGTAATAAGGCAATTAAATCATTTTTATCAAAAGAATTTAAAATATATACTTGACAACGAGAGAGTAGGGCCGGAATTACCTCAAAGCTTGGGTTTTCTGTTGTGGCACCTATCAAGGTAATCCATCCTTTTTCTACTGCCTCCAACAAAGAATCTTGTTGTGATTTACTAAATCTATGAATTTCATCAATAAATAAAATTGGATTTTTTGTTGTAAATAATCCAGTATCTTTTTTAGCATTTTCAATAACTTTTCTTATATCATTTACCCCAGAATTTATAGCACTTAATGTGTAAAATGGGCGATTAGATACGTTGGCAATAATATTTGCAAGTGTTGTTTTTCCAATTCCAGGAGGTCCCCATAAAATCAATGACGGTATAAACCCTCTTTGTATATGTTCTGTTAAAACTCCGTTTTTACCTACTAAATGTTGCTGACTTATATAATCATTTAAAGTTTTGGGTCTAATACGTTCTGCTAATGGTTTATTCATTCAGTAAAAATAGCAAAGTTTTTTGAGAGATGGGTTTTTTATACAAATTTCACTAAATAAATTCCTATAAAAACTGCCAAAAATCCTATAACAAAACTGGTAATGGTATAGAATGCAAAGCTGGTAAAATCTCCTGATTTTAAAAAGAGATGATTCTCATAGGCAAAGGTAGAAAATGTGGTAAAACCACCACAAAATCCTGTAGCTAAGAGTAAGGTTTGGCTTTGGGTAAGAGATTCATTTTTAGCTGCAAAACCTAAAATAAAACCAATTAACAAGCTCCCTAAAATATTAGCAACAAATGTTCCGTAGGGGATTCCATTTTCTGTATTATTTAGCCATTTGCCAATAATAAATCGTAAAACGCTACCAAAACCTCCTCCTACAAAAACTAGTATTAATTGTTTCATTTTCTTAAAATTTTATATCCTCACTATCAACCCAATTCCATTTACCAGTTACTGTTCCTTTGTTAAGTGTTATAATACCTGGATTTGCTCTAATAATAGTTTTTAAGGTTGTACCATCGCAAAATAAGAATGAAAACGGCAAGTTGTATTTGTTTTGTGTCATCACCAAATCATCTATATAAGAAGATGAAACGCCATACACTGTGTATCCATTTGCTATAGCTTTTTCTGTTGTTTTTTTGATGTTTTCAAATCCTTTTTCATCAGCTTTATCTAAATCATACACAATAATGAGCATTACTTTTTCTTTAGATAAGAGCTCTTCCGTTAAATCAGAATCTTCATTTTCTAAAGAAAAATCATGTACTAACGGAATTTCACCATTTTCTAAATATTTCATTCCTTCTTTGATGTTTTTACCAATTGCATACGGTCTAAAATCAATAATTGGCAAGTGTGTTAATACGTGATAGGTGATGTATAAAAATCCAAATAATGATAGATATACAAGTCCTTTGGTTGCTATTTTAGAAAACAATGGGTTGATGTTTTTAATTTGAAATAACAAAAAAGCAATCATAGAAATAAATACTATATTTTTATAAAAAGTAGCCCATGTTGATAGTTTTAGAGCATCACCAAAACAACCACAATCGGTTACTTTGTTGTAATACGCCGAGTACCACGTTAAGAATAAAAACACCAGTGTAAGGGCAAACAAGCTAACTACTGTAAATTTTGGTTTATAGCCAATTAACAGCATTACTCCTAACATAATTTCTATAATAATTAACAGAATAGAAAAAGGTAATGTATACGGAATTAAAAACTCTAAATTGAGTACATCTGCACCGAAATATTCTTCAAATTTGTAAGCAGAACCAATAGGGTCTACCAGTTTTACAAAGCCTGAAAAGACAAATACTGCTCCGACAAAAAAACGGAAAATGTGGGTGGTGAGTTTTGGTATCATTTTTATTATTTATTAAATATTAAACAATTCTGTTGGGTCTATTTTAAATTGTAACATTTGGGCTGTTTTTCTTCCAGAACCTCCTTTTCTTTGCATTGTTAAGTTACCTATTTTAATATTCCCTCTTTTAGTTATTATTACATTTCCATTTCCAAAATGATTTAATACTATATTTATTGGTTTTAAAACCCATCTAGCATCTTTTTCTATTTTTTGAGCAACTAACATCCATTCAGCTGAAAATCTCCTCTTTCCTTTTATCACATCATTAACAATTAGCATTTTTTGATTTTTTATCCAATTTAAAAGTGATTGTTATTCTTCTTCTGAAAACTCATTAATATACATTCTTCTTTTATCCTTGGGATTCTTAATTGTAGGCAATATTTCTCCTGTATGTTTTTTCAGTAAAATTTCAATATCTTTTGGTATATGCCACATTTCAACATACTTATCTATCCAGCGTTTATCAATCTGATTAACCCCTTTTTTTATTTTTATAGTTACTTGAACTTGTACACCTGTTTTATATCCTGACAAAATAATTGCTTCTACAAATTCAATATCAGAAAAATTATAATTCATTAAAAGCAACCAATGTTGTGCCTCTTTATCTTCTTTCCAATTATTAAACTTGGATGCTATCTCTTTTTCGTTCTTGAATCCATTTTTTGCCGTTTAAGAATCTAGTTGTTGGTGTTTGTTCATTAGCTTGTATCACTTTTGTTATTTCTTTTAAAATATATTGAAGCACATTTATAGACACACTATTTCCAAATTGTTTGTGTGCTTCTGAAATACTATTTGAGTAGATGAAGTTTTCTGGAAAACCTTGCAATCTCGCACATTCTCTTGGAGATAATTTTCTAATAGCACTCGCAATTTTATACAATCCTGTTTTTGCTCCTATACCTCCGCCATAAGCAGACAGTGTAATAGCGTGTCCTTTTGGGTGATAAATTCTTTCTCCTTGCCTACCTTTACTAACTTTCCCTATTTGAATGGGTTTGTTTGGTAGCATTACTTCTCCAAAAATATTTTTTTGAGTGGAGTAATCTTTATAAAAAGTAACATCCTCTCTTTCTATTATTTTTCCTTTTTCTGGAAATTCTTCTAAGATATCTTCTAATGAAGACACTAAGTTTACAGATGGAAATTTAAAATCAATTTTAGAAAACTCCTCATTATTAAAAGCTACTATATATATTCTTTCTCTGTTTTGTGGCAATCCAAACTTACTTGTATTTAACACTTTTGTAAAAACAGTATAATTTAGTTTTTGTAACGTATTTATGACTATTTTTAATGTATTCCCATCATCGTGTCTTGCAAAATTTTTAACATTTTCTAAAAACAACATTTTGGGTGTATGGTAAGCAACAATTCTTGCAATATCAAAGAACAACGTTCCTCTAGTGTCTTCAAATCCTTTTTGTTTCCCTGAAATAGAAAATGCTTGACAAGGAAAACCCCCACATAAAATATCGTGTTTTGGTATTTTTTTCTCATCAATCATTGTAATATCTCCTTCGGGACGTACATGATGATTTATTTCATAAACCCCTTTTGCTTTATTATCTATTTCAGAAGAAAAAACACAGGTAGCACCCAACGATTCTAAAGCATAATGAAACCCTCCAATACCTGCAAATAAATCAATAAAAGTATATTTTTTTAAGGTTTTTTCTATGTTAGAAATGGCTATCATTATTATTCTACTAAGTAAATCATCACAAAATCTACATTATTAATCATCTTTTTCATCTATCTAAAAATACGTTTTTACAGCAAATTCATATTGTTCTATAAAAATTTCTTGAGAAGAACAATTAGGAAACTCTTTTATAAACTCTAAAATGTTTTTTTACATTCATTTTGTGTTATTTGGCTCAAAAAACAGTATAAATGAGCTATTTTTTACTTGTTTTTGAGCCAAAAAAACTATTCCACCAAATGAATCATCGCAAAAACAGCATAATTAATCATATCTTGATAATTGGCATTAATCCCTTCTGATACAAGGGTTTTACCTTGATTGTCTTCTATCTGTTTTACACGTAATAGTTTTTGCAAAATCAAATCGGTTAAAGAACTTACACGCATTTCTCTCCACGCCTCACCATAATCATGATTTTTATCTTCCATTAGTTGTTTGGTTATTTTTACGTGTTTGTCGTATAATTTTATAGCTTCATCCTTATCTAAATCGGGTTGATCTACCACGCCCAATTCTAACTGAATTAGTGCCATAACGGAGTAATTGATAATCCCAATAAATTCAGATTTTTCTCCTTCATCTACTTTTTGCACCTCATTTTCTTGCAACATACGTATGCGTTGTGCTTTGATAAATATTTGATCGGTAAGCGATGGCAAACGTAAAATCCTCCATGCACTCCCATAATCACTCATTTTTTTTATAAACAGATTACGGCATTTTTCTATAACAGTGTTGTATTGTTGTAATGTGTTTTTCATGTATTATTATAAAGTATTTGTGTAAAAATAGTAAATCTTACATTGATTTCATTTATTTTTACCCAAGAAATTTATTTTGATGCAAACAATTAACTGCAAAGGCACACTTATCAATTTTTCTACTCCAAAAGTGATGGGGATTTTAAATATTACCCCCGATTCTTTTTTTGATGGAGGTAGTTATAAAAACGAAAAAGACATCCTTTTAAAAACAGAAAAAATGCTGTTAGAAGGAGCTACTTTTATTGATGTTGGTGCGTATTCTTCTAGACCAAATGCTACTCATATTTCTGAAGATGAAGAGCTTCAAAGGATAGTTCCTGTAGTAGATTTGCTACTAAAAAACTTTCCAAAAATTATGCTTTCTATTGATACTTTTAGAAGTAAAGTAGCCCAAAAAACTATTGAAAACGGTGCTGCCATCATCAATGATATTTCTGGGGGAAAAATAGATACTAAAATGTTTACAACCGTTGCTAAATTACAAGTTCCGTATATTTTAATGCACATGTTGGGCACACCACAAACCATGCAACAAAATCCGCAATATAAAGATGTAACTCAAGAACTTATTTCTTTTTTTGCTGAACAAATTTTTAAACTCCGTCAATTACACGTAAATGATGTGCTTATTGATGTTGGTTTTGGTTTTGGAAAAACCATTGAACATAATTATGAGTTGCTAAAAAATCTATCACTTTTTACCTCTTTAGAGACTCCTATTTTAGCAGGAATTTCAAGAAAATCAATGTTGTACAAACCTTTAGAAACCACACCTAAAGAAGCATTAAATGCCACCACCTCTGCCAACACTATTGCCTTGTTAAAAGGAGCGTCTATTTTGCGAGTACACGATGTAAAAGAGGCGGTAGAAGCTATTAAAATAGTTAAACAATTAAATAATTAGTATTTTTACACAATTACATAAAATATAGATGTTAGATTTTTTTGAGTTTTCTTTTTTAGATGTCTTAGACATAATGTTAGTGGCAATATTGCTCTATTACATTTACAAACTACTTAAAGGAACTGTTGCCATTAATATTATTATAGGAATTGCTTTTATTTTTTTATTTTGGAAAATTACCCAAGCCTTAAAAATGGAAATGCTAAGCAGTATTTTAGGTTATTTATTAAGTGGAGGGGTTATTGCCCTTATCATAGTATTTCAACAAGAAATAAGAAAATTTTTACTGATGATTGGAACAACTAATTTTTCATCTAAACAAAATTTTTTAAAACAGTTAAAATTCTTAAAATCAGAAATAAATTCTGAAATAGATACTAATGTTATTCTAACAGCTTGTAGCAATTTATCTAAAACAAAAACAGGAGTATTAATTGTAATAGAACGTACCAATAGTTTAGAGTTTCTTATTAATTCTGGAGATTCTATGAATGCACTGGTAAACGAAGCTATACTAGAAAGTATTTTTTATAAAAATAGCCCTTTACATGATGGCGCTACAGTAATTAGAGATAATTATATTGTAGCAACACGTGTTATTTTACCTGTTTCTAGAAGCAAAAATATACCACCCCGTTTTGGATTAAGACACAGAGCAGCAATTGGAGTTACAGAAAAAACAGATGCAGTTTGTTTATTAGTTTCTGCAGTTTCTCTTTACTAATATCAAACATTTTGTA
>CAZZPG010000006.1:0-24038 GCA_964655975.1 uncultured Flavobacteriaceae bacterium | reverse complement strand
CTGAGTTTCTCCAAACCTAGGGATAGTAATTTTAGTACTTTCTAACCTCTCTATTTCTTTAGAAATACCATTGGCTTCATTGCCCATTACAATAACAGCATTTTTGGGCAAGTTACTTGTATAAATATTTTCACCATACATATTAGTAATAAAAACAGGTAATTTTGTAGTTGATAAAAACGCTTGTATATCTGTATAAATAATAGAAACCCTTGTTAAAGAACCCATACTTGCTTGTACTACTTTTTGATTAAAACAATCTACAGTATTTTTAGAACAAATAAGCTGAGAAACTCCAAACCAATCACACAACCTAATAATAGCCCCTAAATTTCCAGGATCATTAATAGTATCTAGCACAATAATTAACCCATCATTTAGTATTACATCATCATTAGGGATTTTAAAAATACCTAAAACCTTGTTGGGAGCAGTTAAGTTACTTACTTTTTTTAGCTCATCATCAGAAATTTTAATCACTTTATTATCAGAAATAGTTATAGAAAAATAATCCGTACAAAAAAGTTTATGCAAAATAAAACTAGAATTTATGAGTTCTTCAACAACTTTTACTCCTTCTGCTACAAATAATTGATGCTTTTGACGATACTTTTTTTGCTGTAAGCTAGTTATTAATTTTAGATGATTTTTAGAGAAATTCATTTATTATCTATTAAAGTGTATAAACCACCTAAAAATAGTATTTTTGGTGCAGATTGTTAGGCGTAAAGTTAATGAAAAAACTTTCTTTTTATATTTTAATTGTATCAATTCTTATTTCTTGTAGCTCTGTAAAAAGGGTTCTAGAGAATGAGCATTTACTCACTCAAAATAATATTTTTATAGATAGTATAAAAAAAAGTGCTCCAGAGGTTAGAAAATATCTACTCCAAAAACCAAATAGCAAAGTTCTTTGGTTTCCAATTTCTTTGTACTTTTATAATATTGGTAATGTAAATAAACCAAAAACACCAACAGAATGGGGTAAAAAACACGCAATATCTTACAAAGTTATTCAAAGTATTTTTTCTGAAAAACAAGCAATAGCATATGCAAAATCTTTTATTGGGATAAATAATTGGTTTCTAAAAAATGGGCAACCCCCTGTAATTATCAATGATAAAAAAATAAAAAAAACAGTAAAAAACCTAAAGGCATATTATATGACAGAAGGTTATTTTAACACAAAAGTTAGTGCAAAAAAAAACTTAAAAAGTAATAAAAAAGGTGTCGTAAATTATTTTATTAAACCAGGGAAAGCCCTTTTTTTAGATACTATTTCTGTTAAAATAGAATCAAAATCTTTAATAGATCTTTACAAAACTATAAAAGATAAAAGCTATTTAAAAAAAGGAGATCAATATAAAAATCAAAATTTTATTAATGAGGCTAAAAGGATTATTAAACACTTTAGAAACCATGGTATTTATAATTTTTCTGAAGCAAATTTAGGGTTTTACAATATTGATACCTCAAAAACAAATAATTATAAGACAAATGTTTTGTTAAAAATCACAAATAAAATCACAAATAAAAATGATGAATATATAAAAAAGCCTTTTAAAGTACAGAAAGTAAAAAAAATAAAGATTTATACAGATTATAGTTTTAAGAAAAAAAATGACCCAAATTTAGATTCTATCAACTACAAAGGCTTTACTTTTTATGCCCACAAAAAAGTACGTTACAATCCAAAATATTTATCAGAATCACTTTTTATAAAACCCAATCAAATTTATAGTGATACAATGAGAAACTTAACTCGTAATCATCTAAAATCATTAAAAAATTTTAAATCTATCAATATTAGTTACAAAGCAATAGATGATAAAAATTTAGAAGCAAATATTTATTTAACTCCCATAGAAACATACACGGTTGGTTTAGAAACAGAAATTACACATTCTAATATTAGAAATATAGGTGTTTCTGGTAAATTTTCTATCACTAATAGAAATACATTTAGAGGTTCTGAGTTATTAAAAATAACAGCTTTAGGTTCTTATTTTAACTCAAATAACGGTGCAGGTTTAGAAATTGGAATAGATGCATCATTAGAAGTGCCAAGGTTTGTAGCACCTTTTGGATTAAACAAATTGGTGCCAAAAAGAATGTCTCCAAGAACCTTATTTTCTGTAGGTACAAGTTTTCAAAAAAATATTGGATTAGATAGACAAACCTTTACCGTTTTAGCAGATTACAAATGGCATTTTAGTAAGAAAAAAGCCATACAATTAGAAATTTTTAATACACAATACGTAAAAAATCTCAATACCTCAAGGTATTTTAGTATTTACACATCAGAATATAACAAGCTAAAAGACATAGCAACAGTATATACATCAACTACAACATTACCAAAAAACACTACAGAAAACACAAACAGTATAGTTAATTATATGACAGATGTTTCTAAAAATCAATCCTTTGCTAGGAATAACCCCAAGGAATACCAAAGTACTATAAATATTTTAAAAAGATACAATATTATTACCTCAGATTTTATAATACCAACCATTGCCTATTCTTTTACCTACAATAGTCAACTCAATTTTCAAGACAATAACTTTTCTTTTTTTAGAATTCGGTTTGCTAATTCTGGTAATATTATGGGGTTACTATCAAAAAAATATAATAAAAATAATTTAAAAACGATGTTTAGAATTCCAATTGCACAATACTTTAAAACAGATATAGAGTACAAGAAATTTTGGAGTCTTGGAGAGAATGCCGTTTTTGGAGTTAGAAGTTTTTTAGGAATTATTGTACCCTATGATGGTTCACAAATTCCGTTTACAAAAAGTTATTTTGCAGGAGGCTCTAATGATATTAGAGCATGGAAAGCATACAGTTTAGGACCAGGAAAAAGTAATACAGGACTAGAATATAATATTGGAAGTTTAAAATTTTTAACTAGTGCAGAATATAGATTTAATATTATTTCTTATTTTAAAGGAGCATTTTTTGTTGATGCAGGTAATATTTGGGATATTAGTAACACTACTTATTTAAATTCTAATGCAAAATTTAAAGGATTATCCTCGTTAAAAAACATAGCCATTGGTTCAGGATTAGGACTCCGAGTAGATCTAAATTTCTTGGTACTACGTATTGATGTTGGGTTTAAAACCTACGAACCATATTTAAGAAACAGAAAATGGTTTCAAAATTTTAATTTTGAAAAAGCAGTATATAACTTTGGAATTAATTACCCATTCTAAAAAAAATTAAGATAACGTAATAGTAATCAAAACCCTTTTTTTATTGAGTTCCTCTAAAAAATATGTAATTTTGTGTTTATAATATACAAACAACAAAATACTTTTAAAATGATAACATCTGGAGTTGCCACAGGAAAAGAAGTTCAAAAAATATTTCAATTAGCCAAAGAAAAAGGATTTGCATTACCCGCAATAAACGTAATAGGATCTAATACCATAAATACTGTTTTAGAAACAGCAAAAGAATTAAACTCTCCAGTAATTATACAATTTTCTAACGGAGGAGCACAATTTAATGCAGGAAAAGGACTTTCTAATGAAAACCAAAAAGCAGCCATTGCTGGTGCAGTTGCAGGAGCAAAACACATCCATCATTTAGCACAAGTATATAAAGTTCCTGTAATCTTACACACAGACCATGCTGCAAAAAAATTATTACCTTGGATTGACGGTCTGTTAGAAGCAAGTGAAAAACATTTTGCAGAAACAGGCAAGCCCCTTTACAGTTCTCATATGATAGATTTATCCGAAGAACCTTTAGAAGAAAATATTGCAATTTGTAAAAAATATTTAGCAAGAATGAGTAAAATAGAGATGACACTAGAAATAGAATTAGGAATAACAGGAGGAGAAGAAGACGGCGTAGATAACACAGATGTAGATGACTCAAAACTATATACTCAACCAAAAGAAGTAGCATATGCTTACGAAGAACTACTAAAAATTAGCAATCAATTTACCATTGCCGCATCATTTGGTAATGTACACGGTGTATACAAACCAGGAAATGTAAAACTCACACCAAAAATTTTAAGAAATTCACAAGAATACATCTCAAAAAAATACAATGTTCCAAACAATACAATCAATTTTGTTTTCCATGGAGGCTCAGGATCTACCTTAGAAGAAATAAGAGAAGCCATTAGCTATGGCGTTATAAAAATGAATATTGATACCGATTTGCAATACGCATTTACAGAAGGAGTAAGAGACTATATGAAAGAAAAATCTGCCTACTTACAATCTCAAATTGGTAACCCAAAAGGAGAAAACAATCCTAATAAAAAATATTATGATCCAAGAAAATGGTTACGAGAAGGAGAACAAACCTTTAAAGTTAGATTAAAAAAAGCTTTTGCAGATTTAAACAATATAAACACTCTATAAAATGATTTTCTAATTATTTGATTATTGTAATAATAAAATTTAATAAATTTGTGCTGAGAAATTAAGAAAATTAATTTTTAGCACAATTTTTTTCTTTTTGAAAAGAATAATACTTTAGAGTTTACAAAATAGATATTCTAAAAAATAAAACAACAAATTAATGGCTTGGTTTAAACGTAAAGACAAAGGAATACAAACCTCTACAGAAAACAAAAAAGACACACCAAAAGGCTTATGGTATAAAACACCAAGTGGTAAAATTATTGATACAGAAGAATTAAAGAAAAACCTATACGTAAGCCCAGAAGACGGATATCACGTAAGAATTGGAAGTAAAGAATACTTTGAGCTATTTTTTGATGATAATAAATTTAAAGAATTAGATACAAAACTTGTATCTAAAGACCCTTTAAAATTTACTGACACAAAAAAATATACAGACAGAGTAAAAGCTGCTCAAGAAAAAACCAAATTAAAAGATGCTGTCCGTACCGCTGTAGGAAAATCTTTAGGAAAAAATATAGTAATTGCTGCAATGGATTTTTCTTTTATTGGAGGCTCAATGGGAAGCGTAGTTGGAGAAAAAATAGCACGAGCCATAGAATATTCTATAAAACACAAACTCCCCTTTTTGATGATTTCTAAATCAGGAGGTGCAAGAATGATGGAAGCATCACTCTCCTTAATGCAATTAGTTAAAACATCCTCTAAATTGGCACAATTGGCAGAAGCTAAAATACCGTATATTTCATTATGTACAGACCCAACCACAGGAGGCACAACAGCCTCCTTTGCAATGTTAGGAGATATTAATATTGCAGAGCCAAATGCCCTAATAGCCTTTGCAGGCCCTAGAGTTGTAAAAGATACTACAGGAAAAGAACTCCCAGAGGGGTTTCAACGTTCAGAATTTGTTTTAGAGCATGGTTTTTTAGACGCTATTTATGAACGTAAAGACCTAAAAAAACAAGTAAACTTATATATAGATTTAATACAAAACATACCCATAAGAAGCTAAATAAATTTTTTTATACTAAACTTTTAAGGTTTCTATATAAAATAACCTACTTACAACGCCCATTATTTTTACAGTATAAATTATACAACAATGAATAAAAAAGTAATTTTAATGATTTTAGATGGCTGGGGTATTACACAAAACCCGAAAGTATCTGCCATATACAATGCAAAAACACCATTTATCAATAGTTTATATGATAAATTCCCAAACGCATCATTAAGAACCGATGGCGAACATGTAGGTTTGCCTGTCGGGCAAATGGGAAACTCAGAAGTGGGACATATTAATTTAGGTGCAGGTAGAATTGTATATCAAAATTTAGCGAAAATAAATTTAGCCGTAAAAGAAGGTTCTTTATCACAAGAGAAAGAGCTTATCAAGGCTTTTGAGTATGCTAAAAAAAATGATAAAAATATTCATTTCTTAGGATTGGTATCAAATGGAGGTATTCACTCTCATATCAATCATTTAAAAGGGTTGTTAGATGTAGCTCATCAACAAAAAGCAACCAATGTTTTTGTACACGCATTTACTGATGGACGAGATTGCGACCCAAAATCTGGTACATATTTTATCAATGAGATAGAAGAATATATGCAAAAGACTACAGGAGAATTAGCAACAATTACAGGTAGATATTATGCTATGGATAGAGATAACCGTTGGGAAAGAATTCAATTAACCTACAATGCATTGGTAAAGGGAGAAGGAACAAAAACTACAAATGCCGTAAAAAGCATCAAACAAAGTTATATTGATGGCGTTACCGATGAGTTTATAAAACCCCTTATTCTTGTTGATAAAAATAATCAACCAAAAACAACCATTCAAAAAAATGATGTAGTTATTTTCTTTAATTTTAGGACTGATAGAGGGCGTGAATTAACCAATGTATTGCATCAAAATGATTTTCCAATATTTAAAATGAAAAAACTACCCTTATATTTTGTTACTCTAACAAATTATGATAAAACGTTTAAAAATATTAAAGTTATTTATGATAGTAAAAATTTAGAAAATACCTTAGGCGAAGTTTTAGAAAAAGCCCATAAAAAACAAATTAGAATTGCAGAAACAGAGAAATATCCACATGTAACATTCTTCTTTTCTGGCGGGAGAGAGCAAGAATTTAAGGGAGAAAAACGATTATTATGCCCATCACCAAAAGTAGCAACTTATGATTTACAACCAGAAATGAGTGCTTATAATATTACTGATGCCATTATACCAGAACTTAAAAAAGGAACTGTAGATTTTGTATGTTTAAACTTTGCAAACGGAGATATGGTAGGGCATACAGGAGTTTTTGATGCTGCCGTAAAAGCTTGTGAAACTGTAGATAACTGTGTACAAAAAGTTATAACAACTGCATTAGAAAACAATTACACTACCATTTTAATAGCAGACCATGGTAATTGCGAAACCATGATGAATCCTGATGGAACACCCCATACTGCACACACTACAAACCCTGTACCTATTATTTTAATTGATAAAGAACTCAAATTGATAAAAAATGGTATTTTAGGAAGTATTGCACCTACAATTTTAGAATTAATGGGTATAAAACAACCTAAAGAAATGACACAAAAAACACTTTTATAATTATGAAAAAAATAATTCTTTTTATAACTATTTTTACCTTTATTAGTTGTGGGACATACACAAAAACCATTGTAAAAAAAGCAGGAATTTCAAAAAAAAGCACAAAAAAAAACTTGGTAGGAATTGTAGATAAAAACTCTTTTATGCAAGTACCTTATCAAAATTGGTTTAATAAAAATTTTACCAACTACAAAATAGATGAGATAAGTGTTGCTGGTATTAAAAAGAATTTGAATGGAGTTACTATTAAAGGGTTTATGGGTACTTGGTGTGGAGATAGTAGAAGAGAAACCCCTCGTTTTTATAAAATTATGGAAACAGCAGGTTTTAACTTTAAGAAATTAGAATTGATTACCGTAAATCACAGTAAAAGAACCCCAAATAATTTACAAAAAGGTTTCAATATTATTAGAGTACCTACCTTTATTTTTTACAGAAAAGGAATAGAAATTGGTCGTTATGTAGAGCACCCTAGAGAATCTTTAGAAAAAGATATTTATAAAATTATAAGTGGACAACCCTATAAACATTCTTACGACAAATAAATGCTACCTAACAAACACCTTATTATTGCAGTAGATTTTGATGGCACCATTGTAGAAGATGCCTATCCTGCTATTGGAGAACCAATCATTTTTGCATTAGACACCATAAAAAGACTACAACAAGAGGGACATCGGCTTATATTATGGACGTATAGAAGTGGTAAAAAACTACAAGAAGCAGTAGTTTTTTGCAAAGAACAAGGTATCGAGTTTTATGCGATTAACAAAAATTATCCAGAAGAAGAATTTGACGGAAAAATAAGTCGTAAAATACATGCAGACCTATTTATTGATGATAGAAATATTGGTGGTTTTTTAGGATGGACTGCCATACACAAAGCTATTTTTAATTATGAACCTCCTGTAAAAAAGAAAAAAGGATTTTTTTCTTTTTTTAAGTGAATACTAACCCAACCAACCATCTCTATCTAAACTTCTATATTGTATAGCTTCTGCAATATGCGTTGGAGAAATGTCTTTTTCTGCAGCTAAATCTGCAATGGTTCTTGATACTTTTAAAATTCGGTCATAGGCTCTAGCAGAAAGGTTGAGTTTTTCCATCGCTGTTTTTAGTAAATTTTTACTTTCATCAGATAATTTACAAAATTTTCTAATTTGTTTTACATTCATTTGTGCATTATAATGTACATTTTCTAAATCTGTAAATCTTTCTGATTGAATTTCTCTAGAAGCAGTTACTCGTTTTCTGATATCTACACTGGTTTCTCCTTTCCGTTCATCAGTTAATTTTTCAAAAGGTACTGGTGTAACTTCTATATGAATATCAATTCTATCTAACAAAGGCCCCGATATTTTACTCAAATATCGTTGCATTTCTTGGGGAGAAGAAGTCATGGGAGAATTAGGGTCGTTAAAAAACCCTGATGGGCTCGGGTTCATACTTGCTACCAACATAAAACTACTGGGATAGGTAACGGTAAATTTTGCACGAGAAATAGTAATTTCTCTATCTTCTAAAGGTTGTCGCATTACTTCTAAAACGGTGCGTTTAAACTCGGGTAATTCATCTAAAAATAAGACTCCATTATGTGATAAAGAGATTTCTCCAGGTTGTGGATATTGTCCACCACCAACCAAAGCAACATCACTAATGGTATGATGTGGGCTACGAAATGGACGCTGATAAATTAATCCGTTTTTCTTTGTTTTACCAACAACCGAGTGTATTTTAGTTGTTTCTAAAGCTTCGTGTAAGGTCATTGGTGGTAAAATTGAGGGGAGTCGTTTTGCTAACATCGTTTTTCCAGATCCTGGAGGGCCAATTAAAATAATATTATGCCCACCAGCAGCAGCAATTTCCATACATCTTTTTATAGATTCTTGTCCTTTTACATCAGAAAAATCAAACTCAGGAAAGTCTATATTTTTATAAAACTCTGCACGGGTATCAACAATGGTTGGTGTTAGTTGCTTCTTATTATTAAAATGATTAATAACTTGCATAATAGTATCTACACCAAAAACAGTTAATTTATCTACAATAGCTGCTTCTTTAGCGTTTTCATTGGGTACAATTAGGTATTTAAACCCTTCTTCTCGTGCTTTTATGGCAATGGGTAATGCTCCTTTTATGGGTTGTAAACCTCCATCTAAAGAGAGTTCTCCCATCATTATATATTCATCAATATTAGGGGATTTTATTTGATTGGAGGCTGCTAGAATTCCAACTGCTAAGGTTAAATCATACGAAGCACCTTCTTTTCTAATATCAGCAGGAGCCATATTAATAATAATTTTTTTACCTGGTAACTTGAATCCGTTATTGTTTAACGCTGCAGAAATACGGTAGCTACTCTCTCGTACAGCGTTATCTGGCAAACCCACCAAATGGTAGCCAATACCTTTATCTATATTTACTTCTACGGTAATGGTGGTGGCATCAATGCCAAAAACGGCAGATCCATAAACTTTTGTAAGCATCAGTTTTTCTTTTCTCTAAAGGTATGCAAAAAATATAGAAATTATTTAGAGTTACTCTTGTTTTAAATTATTCTTCTTCTTGGTATTCATCATACAAAAAATCTGAATATGGGAAATGTTGGGTGTGTATTTTACGTACTTCTTTATATATTTTTTCTTTAAACTTATCTAAATTTTCTTTGTTTAGAGCAGAAATGAAGATACTTTCTTTTTCTATATCATTCATCCATGTGTTTTTCCAATCTTCTAAGGTGTAATGTGTTTTGTTTTTTTTGGTGACCAAATCGTCTTCATCAATGGTTTGATATGTGTATGCATCAATTTTATTAAACACCATTATGGTAGGTTTGTTTGCACTATTAATTTCTGCAAGAATTGTATTTACAGATGCAATATGATCTTCAAAATTAGGATGAGATATATCTACAATATGTAATAACAAATCGGCTTCTCGTACTTCATCTAGTGTAGATTTGAATGATTCTACTAATTGTGTAGGTAATTTTCTAATAAAACCAACGGTGTCTGTCATTAAAAACGGAATGTTTTTAATGACTACTTTTCTTACCGTAGTATCTAAGGTAGCAAAGAGTTTATTTTCTGCAAAAACAGTACTTTTACTAATAACATTCATTAAGGTAGATTTACCAACATTGGTGTAACCTACCAAGGCTACACGTACCATTTTACCACGATTTTTACGTTGTACTGCCATTTGTTTGTCTATGGCAATGAGTTTCTTTTTTAATAAAAATATTTTATCACGTATAATACGTCTATCGGTTTCTATCTCAGTTTCTCCAGGACCACGCATTCCAATTCCTCCTTTTTGTTTATCAAGGTGTGTCCATAAACGGGTTAAACGTGGTAATAAATATTGGCATTGTGCCAATTCTACCTGTGTTTTTGCAGAACTTGTTTGGGCTCTTTGTGCAAAAATATCTAAGATTAAATTGGTTCTGTCTAAAATTTTACAGTCTAATACTTTTTCTATATTTCTTAATTGTGCAGGAGAAAGTTCATCATCAAAAATAGCTGTACCAATATCATGAAATTCTATGTAAGCCTTTACTTCTTCTAATTTACCAGTGCCAATAAATGTTTTTGGGTGTGGTTTTTCTAGTTTTTGTACAAAGCGTTTTATAGTGACTCCGCCAGCGGTTAAGGTTAAAAACTCTAATTCATCTAAATACTCGGTAGATTGTGCTTGGTCTTGATGTTGTGTTATTACTCCAATTAATATGGTTTTTTCTGATGTTGCTTCTTTTGTGTCTATCATAGGTTGCAAAAGTACAATGTTTTTTTAATGTTTATAATATAGATAATCTAATTAATATTTGTTTATTTTTACAGTTATAAAAAATAAAAAATGTCATCAAAAAAATTAAAAAAAACTCCTCAAAAAAACATCTATACTATTGCTTTTTATAATGTAGAAAATTTATTTGATACTAAAGATGATCCTGTTACTTTTGATGATGATTTTACTCCTGAAGGGAAAAAGCATTGGAGTTATAAACGCTATAAAAATAAGATAAAAAAGTTGACTTCTGTTATTTCTCAATTAGGGACAGACCGTTCTTTGTATGCACCAGCATTAGTAGGATTGGTTGAGGTAGAGAATGCTCAAGTGGTTGAAGATTTGGTAAATCATAAAAATTTAAGAAAACATCATTACGGATTTGTACATTATGATTCTCCTGATAAAAGAGGCATTGATGTGGCTCTTTTATACAATAAGCAATTGTTTGAGTATTTGAGCTCTAAGGCTTTTCCTGTTTTTTTAGAAAATGATGAGGGTGAACGAGATTACACTCGTGATATCTTATTGGTAAAAGGAAATTTAAAAGGAGAGTTAGTACATATATTGGTAAATCATTGGTCTTCACGTAGAGAGGGAGCAGAAGAAACTGAACATAAACGCATAATTACTGCAGAAACTACTAGAAGAATAATTACTACTATTCAATTAGAAAATGCAGATGCAAAATTTATAATTATGGGAGATTTTAATGATGATCCTACAAGTAAAAGCATCAAACAACATCTAGTAACCGAAGATTTTTATAACCCGATGGAAAGTTTATTAGATAGAAATGCACTAGGAACATTAACTTATGATAAAAAATGGAATTTGTTTGATCAGATTATTTTTAATAAGTCGTTTTTAGAAAAAAAAGAAGGAAAGTTACAATTTAAATATGCAGAAATCTATAACAAAAATTGGTTAAAAATTTATAAAGGAAAGTTAAAAGGAAGTCCTTTTAGAACTTATATAGGTAATTGGTATCAAGGTGGATTTTCAGATCATTTTCCAGTATATGCGTACTTTAAGAAGAATTAAAATATTTTTCATCTTATTTCATCCATTCTTTAATTTTTTTATCATTTAAAATGTATTTTTTATATTTTCCTCCTTTATATCTGTAGTAAATAAATAAAGGCATCAATAAAAAAGCTAAGAAAAAAACACCCATCCCTATAACAATTTGTGCTTTTGGATGTGCTGTTTTTAGTAAATATCCCCCAGTTATCATCCAAAGAATAAAAACGATAAATAGTATTTTTAATATAGTTTTCATGATTGATTTTGTTTTGTGTAAAATTACAAAACCTAATTTTTTTTATTGCTTTATAAAGGTAAATAATTAAAAACACATCAATAAATCTTAATAGAATAACTATTTTTGTCGCACTTTAAGTCAATAAATAAAGAATAAAATGCAGTTTGAAGTAACTAAAAATACTATTTCTGATATTAAAAAGCACATTTTTAATAAAAAAAATGATGCTATTTCTTTAATGCTACAAGAACTACATTATGCAGATATTGCAGAAATTCTTGATGAATTAAGTTTTGAAGAAGCTATATATATATTTAAACTTTTTGATAGCGAAAAGACATCAGATATTTTAACCGAATTAGATGATGATATTAGAGATAAAATTCTAAAAGAACTATCACCTAAAGAAATTGCAGAAGAAATAGATGAGTTAGAAACCGATGATGCAGCAGATATTATTGCTGATTTACCAGAGGAACAGAAAGAAGAAGTAATTGCTCATATAGAGGATGTAGAACACGCAAAAGATATTGTAGATTTACTACGGTATGATGAGGATACAGCAGGTGGTATTATGGGAAAAGAGCTCATAAAAGTATATGAAGATTGGACGATGTTTACCTGTATTAGAGAGATGAGGCATCAAGCAGAAAATATAGATAAAGTACATACCGTTTATGTGATTGATAAAGAGAAAAAACTAAAAGGAAGATTGTCTTTAAAAAGCATGCTAACTACCTCTACAAAAACACCTATTAAAGAGATTTATAAGGATTTTGTAATTTCTGTAAAAATTGATGATAAAAATGAAGAGGTAGCAAAAGTAATGCAAAAATATGATTTAGTAGTAGTTCCTGTAATTGATGAATTGGGTAGATTGGTAGGTAAAATTACGATTGATGATGTAGTAGATATTATTAAAGAAGAAGCAGATAAAGATTACCAAATGGCAGCAGGTCTATCTGAAGATGTAGAAGCAGATGATACTGTTTATGTTTTGGTTAGAGGACGTTTACCTTGGTTAATTTTAGGACTATTAGGTAGTTTAGGAGCTGTAACTATTATGCAAAATTTTCAAGATATTATGGCAAATCCACAATATAAAGCACTGTTCTTTTTTACCCCTTTAATTGCTGCAGTTGCAGGAAACGTTGGTGTACAGTCTTCTGCAATAATTGTTCAAGGGTTGGCAAATAATAATATTAAAGGAAGTTTATGGAATCGTTTACTTAAAGAAGTATCTATTAGTTTAATAAACGGAGCGATACTATCTTTATTGATAATGATTTTTGGTGAAATTGTACATTACAGCTTTATTTTTACCATTGCCATTTCCGTTGCCTTAATGTCTGTTATTATTATTGCTTCTTTAGTAGGTACTTTTATACCATTAATTTTAAATAAGAAAAATATAGACCCTGCTTTGGCAACAGGTCCTTTTATTACAACGAGTAATGATGTTTTTGGAATTTTAATATTCTTTAATATTGCAAAACTAATCTTAGGATTCTAACTTACCGTAACCTCTATTAGCTTATTTCTATAGGCAGTTAATAATTTAGATTTTGAGATAAATCCAAAATATTTACCCTCTTTTAAAACCACAAGATTCCACGCTCCTGTTTTTTTAAACTTATTTAAAATTTCTTCGACAGAATCTTCCTCATAAGATATAATATCTGAAGCTGCATGCATTAAAGACCTAACTTTTACTTTTTTATACATTTCTTTATTAAACATAATCCCTCTAATATCATTCAATGTTAAAATTCCTAAAAACTCATTCTCTTTATTTACAACAGGAAAATGATTACGAGAAGATTTTGCAACGGCTTTGGTTACTACTTCTCCTAAATTCATATTAGGGTATAAAAGTATAAAGTTGGTTTCAATAATTTTTTTTAAATCTAACATCATCAATACATTCTTATCTTTATCATGAGTTAGTAATTCTCCTTTTTTTGCCAATTCCATTGCATAAATATTATGAGGAATATATTTTTTTGTGATTAAAAAAGAAATTGAAGAAACAATCATCAAAGGAATAAAAAGATCATAACCTCCTGTAATTTCTGCAATTAAAAATATAGCTGTTAAAGGAGCATGTAATACACCTGCCATTACACCTGCCATACCCACCATGGCAAAATTTGTTTGAGATAGTTTATGACTAAATAGATTACTATAATTAACAATCATGGCAAAAATATAACCAGATAAACTTCCTGTAAATAATGTAGGGGCAAAAACACCTCCAATACCACCAGCACCAAAGGTAAACGACATGGCAATTACTTTAAAAATAACCAACCCCACTAAAAAAACAATAATAATCCAAATATTATCTGACACAGAATGAAAGATATTATTTGTAGTAACTTCTATAATATTTCCTCTTAAAATATTATTAATTGTTTCATAGCCTTCACCAAAAAGTGGGGGTACTAAAAATACGATAAGCCCTAAAACACCACTTCCAATAAGTAGTTTTTTATAAGGGTTTTTAAACAGTTTAAAAAAATTGGTAATCTTAAAATAAATAGCACTAAAATAAATAGAGGTTGTTGCAGATGTTACTCCAAGTAATACATAAAAAATCACATCATTTAATTCAAATTTATCTTGAATACTAAAATGTAACAGAACATCATCACCTAAAAAGAAATAGGAAGTTAGTACCGCAGTTATTGATGCTAAAAGCAACGGAATCATAGAAGAAATGGTTAATTCTAAACTAAAAACTTCTACTGCAAAAATAATGGCAGCAATAGGTGCTTTAAATATAGACGACATAGCACCAGCTGCTGCTGCTCCTATTAAAAGAGTTCTTGTGGTTTGGTTTAAATGAAATAACCTTGAAAAATTAGAACCCAAAGCAGCTCCTGTTGCTACAGTAGGTCCTTCAAGCCCTACAGAACCACCAAACCCAACAGTTAAAGGTGCTGTTATTAATGATGCCCACATTTGATGATTGGGCATAATTCCTTTTAATTTAGAAATAGCATATAATGTTGAAGGGATGCCATGGCCTACTCTTTTTTTAACAATATATTTTATAGAAAGTAAAACGATAAGAAGACCAATAATTGGAAAAATAAAATAAAAAGCTTTATGCAATTCTTTTAGAAAACCCTGTTCTAGTAAATATTGAATTACATGGGTTAAATTCTTTAATATAACAGCACCTAAACCAGCTAATAACCCTATAATAGCACTTAAAATATTTACAAACTGTTTATGTGATATGTGTTTATATCTCCATTTAAGAAATTGTATGAAAAAATATTTTGGGTGGTGCATTTTGTATACGACTTATTGATAAAAAAATATTTTTAAGAGAGGATTTATCAAATAATTAATCGTACACCTCCTAATTCTTCAATTTTATAAGGAAATTTATCACTTGGAGAGCCTATAAACATAAAGTTAATAGGGATGTTCCATTTACTTGATAAACTTTTTATTAGTTGAGGACCAAATTTACCATCAACAACAATAAATTCAATATCTACCTCTGGATATTCTCTATCTAAAAAATCTATTTCTTGGGGTAAATTTTTTGGAATATCTTGATTTTTTACTTTTGCTAAAACTATTTTTAATCTTTTAGTATGTTCATTTTTAGTAATATACTGCATTACCTTATTTAAGGTTGCTATATTGTCACCTTTGGTAAAAAATACAAATTCTTGACTGTTTATGGCATCAATAGTTTCCATAATTCGTTTATCTGTTCTTAATACTGCTTTTCTAATAGGATTAAAAACGGTGTGAATGGCACTTAATACTAATTTTAATAAACCAATACGGTTTAACATAATGATAATAAAAATCATAAAAGGAATAAAGTATCGTAAAAAGACCGAAAAATTACTTGGGTATCCTTCCTTTGGCTCCATATAAACATTACCCATTAATGCAATAACAACTGCTGTTATTGCTATAAACACCGCTATCCAGCTTGCTTTTTCTGGTCTTGGTAATTTTTCTCTTCGTACTTTTAATAATATATTACCAATGCCAAATAATGCCATTACAGATAAAAATGAAATGGTGTAAACGCCTGCCAATAATTTTACATCTCCATTGGTAATTAATAATACAGAAATAGAGAGTAAAAAGAAGATAATTATAATTCTATAAGAACTTCCTTTTTTGTTCTTTTTTAAGAAAAATTGAGGCATTATTCTATCTAATGTCATACGTTCTAACAATCCTGTAACTCCTACAAAACTCGTTAATACTGCACCACTTAATACTAAAAAAGCATCAATAGCAATTAAAACAGCAACCCACTCACCACCAACATGGTTTCCCATTTCAATTAATAAGGTATTCTGATATTCATCACTTTGTAATACTGGAATGGTAAATAATGCTAAAGCAAAAATTGCCATTAATGGATTGATGATGCTCACAATAGACCACATATTTTTTAAGGTTTTAGGAAAAACCCCATTTTCTTGTTCTTCAACAAAATTAGCAGAACTTTCAAACCCAGAAACCCCCAACATAGATGCTGCAAAGCCTAAGAAAATAGCGTTTGTTATACTCCCATTTACAGGAAAATGCCAATTCTCTAGAAAGGTTCCTACTCCATGTTGAAATAAATAATAAGCAATAAATACACTTAATATTATTAATGATGATAAATGGAAAATAAAAATCCCGATAGCTACCTTTGCAGATTCTGTAATCCCTCCAATAGCCAATACTGCAAAAATAAATAATAACACAATGGTAGCTATAATAATAGGCATTGACGGAATTAAATGATGTAAATAATGGATAGCTTCATTGGCAGAAATTACTGCTGTTGCCATATAAGAGAGAATAGTTAATGTAGCGGCAAAAGAAGCTAAAGTTTTACTCGTGGTATTTAAAAGAGCATTGTAAGCACCTCCGTTTAAAGGTAAAGCCCCTACTACTTCTCCATAAATTTTTCTAAATAAAAATAATACAAAAGAAACAATAAGTAAAGTGACCCATGCGTATTGACCAGCAAAGGCAATGGCTAATGCAGATACGTACAATACAGATGAGCTAATATCATTTCCACAAATGGCAGTTGCTGCCAATTCATTTAATTTTTTATGAGTTTTTGACATTTTTTAATCTATTATAATAACGTGCAAAACTACAGTTTTTTTAACTATCTTTTTTTGTTTTTAGTAAAATTTAATACTTTATCAAATAGTAACGCTATTTTCTATATTGATTTTAAATAGCATCTCTAGCAATAAAACATAAACTATTTAATTTATTGCTAGAAATTTTTTAAGAATAAATTTTTACTAACTTCTTTTTAATAACTAATTACCAAATAATAATAATCTCAAAAACCGAATAAAAATAATATTATTTTTACCGTTAAAGCATTATTTAGTAAACCTTTGTATAATCCCAAATTTTAAAGAAACATAAAAATTAATTCCTTGATTTGGTGCTCCTAATTTTTTAAATCTAGATAAATGATCTATATATGTTGTGTTTAGCAAATTCTTTATTCCTATAAAAATTTCAATAGGTAGAGTTTTTGTTTTAATTTCTAAATTTAATCCTACATTTATTAAAGAATACCCACTAGTTGGCGTTTCAAACAAACCAATATGTGTTTGTTTCATTTTATAAATATGTTGAAAGTAAACTTTTTTAATTCCAAAATTTTTCACTTTTGAAAAAGAAGCACTTATAGTTGTATTTATTTTAGATTGAGGAATTAATGGTAATGATTTGCCCGATGTATCTTTTGCAAACACAGTAGAAAAATCTGTTTTAAAATGTAACCAATGTATTTGATGTGGATGATAGTGTATCCCTAACTCGCCTCCGTACAAAAAAGCATTGGTTTGCAAATATTTAAAAACAGGATTGTTGTTAATATTTTCATTTGTAGGCGATAAAAAAACATAATTCTTTATCATATTATAAAATGGGTTGATAGATAATTGAAGATGCTCTATAGTATAATCAAACTCAACATCAAATTGAGTGGCTTTTTCATTAGCAAGTTGAGTGTTCCCTTTTTCATACCTATTAGTACCTTCGTGTACCCCGTCGGATAATAATTCTGAAGTGGTAGGAGCTCTAAATCCGTTAGAAATATTAGCCCTCCATTTTGTTTTCTCTTGTTGATAAACAACACCTGCCGAAAAAGTAACTCCTTGATAGGTTTTTTGTAAAGCCCCAATGTTTTGAGTTGTTTTTGCATCAATTCTTCTATTATCAATTCTTATCCCTGTTTGAAAATGTAACTGATTTATAGATATATTTCCTAAAGCATATACGCCAATATCTTTAGTAGTAGCATTTGGTATTAGCACCTCTTCTCCGTTGTTTGTATTGGTTTGATACATCCCTTGGCTACCTATAATTACATCAAATCTATCAGCATACAAAGGCGAAAGCCACTTTGCGTTATAGGTATATGTGTTTAAAAACATACCTAATGCTTGGGTGTTTTTATCATCTTCAAATTCTCTTCTGTAATTGCTAGTAAACCCAAAGGAGGTTTTTAATTTTGATTTATTTAATGTAATATTATTTTCAAAACTCAGGTTATGATTGTTTATGATTTGAAAAGGGAGTTTAAAATTTCTGTCTGATAAATTTGAATAAGAGGCATCTTCAGCAATTCCAAAATAATTTTGTAAAAAACTATAACGGATGTTAGAAATCCAATTTTTGGTATTAAACCCAAAGGATGTTTTAATATTCTTTTCGTTAAAACGTGTATTATCAACTCTTTTCCCTTTTGGAATTTGATAATCTGCATGAGAAGAATATTCTCCAAAAAGATTCCATCTAAATTTTTCTTTATGAATTTTAATTCCAACACCTGTACTATACCCTAAAGTATTTGAGAGAAATTTTGATTGGAAATTTAATTCCATTTCATTGTGTTTAGCATATCGTTCATCAACAAAATATAAAACACCACCCAAAGCATCTGCACCATATAATAAAGACGCGGGTCCTTTAATTACCTCTACACTTCCAATACCAATTTCTCCCACTCCCAAGCCATGCTCATCTCCCCATTGTTGGTTTTCTATCCGAATACCTTGTGCATAGGTTACAATTCTGCTACCAGATAATCCTCTAATAATAGGCTTTCCAATACCTGCACCTGTGGTATTTTGCTCAACACCTGCAATATTACTAATTGCTTCTGCCAATGTAATTGGAGATGTTTGTTGTAATATTGCTAATTTTTTATGTTTTACAGCAACAATAGTGGCTTTTTGTAACTTTCCTATGGGTGCAGAAACAACAATTTCTTCTAATTGATAATGGCTTTCTTCTAAGAAAAAAGTTTTCTGTAGAGTTTTTTTACAATCAATAATTACATCAAGAGTTGTATAACCGATATAAGAAATTTGAAGATGAATTTTCTGTTGTTTAAAATGAGTAATTTTAAAAATTCCATTTAGATTACTTGTAGTACCTGTGTTTAAATCTACCAAAAGGATTTCTACAAAAGGAATTGGTTCTTTAGTATTTTTATCTAAAACAGTACCTGTAAATTGTTGAGCGTTTACTTTTAGAGAAAGAAACAGCACAAAGAAAACGAAAAGAATATTTTTCATTTTTATATATTTTAATAAGTAATAATTTTGATGCTTGTATTAACTTATTAAAATAGGAGGAGCTCTTAATGAAAATGATTTTTGTTGAAATTCTTTTTTAAAAGAAATATACTCATTTGAGTAAAAAAGAATATATTTTGATGTTTTTTTAGAAACAAAACAAGGAGTTTTTGTTGTAAAAGAAGAAAAAGAAACTCCTAACACATTACATTCTTCATGATTTTCATGGTAATGTTTTGAGGTTTTAGAAACACAATAAATATGTTTGTGTTGGTGTGTAAAAGTATCTACAAATTTTATGGCAAATGGTGTGATAAACAAAAGCACCATTACCAAAGCAAAGAAAGATTTATATGTATTTTTTACGAACAAATTATTAAAATTACGAGCGAAGTTACCTTTTTTATATTAAAATACATGATTTTTAAATTTAAATTATTCTAACTATTAGAATTTTGTAGATACTTAGGTGTAAGAAACACTTCTTTACTACTTAAAAAAAATAGCACTATATAATGCTAGTTAGCATTAAATTGATGGTAAAATGTTTTACAACAATTCAAACAAATTTTACAGATACAAGCACTTTAAATAAAATATATATTGGATAGGTAAAAAGCTATCAAAATAAATTGATAGCCTTTTTACAAACAACTAAATTCTAAATATATATTTTAAAATACTCTAGAAGATTCTACTTTTAGAAACAATACTTATTTTCTTGTGTTACCCTATCTGCAATAATATTTCTTAACTCAATAATATTTGGCATATTTGTATATTTTATATATCGTTTTAATCCCATTAACATCATACGTTGCTCATCTCCTTCAGCAAAAGAAATGATAGAATGTTTACCAGCAGTTTCAATTACATCTATTGCATGGAATAAATTTAATTTAGCCATAGCAATTTGCTCTTTTACAACATCTTCTCCTTGGTTTTTAGCCATTTTTTCTGCTCTTAAAATAGCAGATTCTGCCATATAAATCTGAATTAAAATATCTGATGCAGCCAATAATAATTGTTGATGCTCTTCAATTTCTTGACCATATTTTTGTAATGCAGCACCAGCAACCATTAAAAATAATTTTTTTAAATTTTTGATAATCACTTTTTCTTCTGCAAATAATAGAGAATAATCTGGAGTGTTAAATGATGGGATGCTTGTTAATTCTTTTACCACTTTACTTGCAGGACCTAATAAATCTACATGACCTTTCATCGCTTTTTTAATCAGCATACCAATAGATAGCATTCTATTAATTTCATTAGTCCCTTCGTAAATACGAGCAATACGAGCATCTCTCCAAGCAGATTCTATAGGTGTATCTTCAGAGAATCCCATTCCTCCAAAAATTTGAATTCCTTCATCAGCACAATGCTGTACATGTTCAGAAACAGCAACCTTTAAAATAGAACATTCAATAGCATATTCTTCTACCCCTTTTAACTCAGCTTCTTGATGTGAGTCTTTTCCATTATTTTGACGCAATTCAATTCTATCTTCAATATTTTTTGAAGCTCTATAAGTAGCACTTTCGCCTACCCAAGCATTAGTTGTCATTTCAGCAATTTTCTGTCTGATAGCTCCAAATTTTGCAATAGGTGTTTTAAACTGCACCCGTTCATTGGCATATTTTATAGATTCAGTAATAACTCTTCTTTCTGCATCTAAACATGCACCAGCTAATTTAATACGACCAATATTTAATACGTTCATTGCTATTTTAAATCCATTTCCTCTAGTAGATAACATATTTTCTACAGGTACAACCGTATCATTAAAAAATACTTGACGAGTAGATGATGAACGTATGCCTAATTTATGTTCTTCTTCTCCTAAAGTAATTCCGTTTGGGGTGTTTTTATCAAATTCTACAATAAACCCAGTAATGTTTTTATCATCCTCTATACGAGCAAATACAATCATTAAATTACAAAACCCAGCATTAGAAATCCACATTTTTTGACCTGTAATTTTGTAATGCGTACCATCATTAGAAAGTACTGCTTTTGTTTTACCAGAATTGGCATCAGAACCTGCACTAGGTTCTGTCAAACAGTAAGACCCTATCCATTCTCCAGAGGCTAATTTTGGAACATATTTTTTCTTTTGCTCTTCTGTACCATACAAAGTAATTGGCATGGTGCCAATTCCTGTATGAGCCCCAAAAGCAGTACTAAAAGAGCCCGTTGCACCAGAAATATAGTCACAAACCAACATAGTATCTACAAAGCCCATACCCATTCCTCCATATTCTTCAGGAACAGAAATGCTTAAAAAACCGAGTTCTCCTGCTTTTTTCATTAATTCTTCGGTTAAAGCATAATCTTTTTTCTCAAATCGTGCTTTGTGTGGCCAAATTTCACGATCTACAAACTCTTTTATAGAGTCTTTCATCATTATTTGGTCTTCGTTAAAATCTTCTGGTGTGAAAATGTCTTCACAAGGTGTTTCTTTTACAAGAAATTGACCTCCTCTTAGTAAATCTGCCATTTGTTTTTCTTTAGATTAAAGATTTTTAGAACCAAGAATCAGAACCTTTTATTGAGCCCAGATTGAAATCCTAAAATCATTTTTTGTAATTGTTTAATTTTATTTTCTAATATTTTAAAACTTTCCTGTGTAAGATAGCTTTCATTTAATGCTATGATTAATTGAGTTTCCCATTCAAAAGCAGACCCTAAACTAATTTCAAGATACTTATTAAAATGGATGTTTGTACTTTTACTTGAACCTTCAGCTATATTAGAAGGAATAGAAACTGCACATCTATTCATTTGAGAAGTTAGACCAAACTTTTCAAAATCAGGAAAAGTTCTTGTTAATTTATAGGAATCTGAAACTAATGAAATTCCTATATTCCAAATTTTTAATTTTTTAAAATTATGCATTTGAAAATATTATTTTTAGTCTTGTTTCTAAAAATCTTGTATCTTATTTTAAAAACTCAAAAATTCCTGCCGCCCCTTGTCCTGTACCTACACACATAGTTACCATTCCGTATTTTCCACTCATATCTCTTTTACGCATTTCATCAAAAAGTTGTGTAGATAATTTTGCTCCTGTACAACCTAAAGGATGTCCTAATGCAATAGCACCTCCATTTACATTTACAATGTCTTTATTTAAATCTAATTCTCTCATTACTGCTAATGATTGTGATGCAAATGCTTCGTTTAATTCAATTAATTCAATATCATTTTGTTGTAACCCTGCACGTTTTAATGCTTTCGGAATTGCAGCAACAGGACCAATTCCCATAATTCTAGGTTCTACACCAGCTGCAACATAGTTTACCAAACGAGCAATAGGCTCTATGTTTAGCTCTTTTACCATATCTTCACTCATAATCAATACAAATGCAGCACCATCACTCATTTGTGATGAATTTCCTGCAGTCACACTTCCATTGGCAGCAAATACTGCACGAAGCTTATTTAAAACTTCAATACTTGTTCCTTTTCTTGGTCCTTCATCTTTAGTTACAGTATATTTTTTTGTAGCACGCTTTCCGTTATCATCAATATAAGTTTGTTCAACTTCTATCGGTACAATTTGATTTTGAAAACGATTTTCTGCTTGTGCTCGTAATGCTTTCATATGAGAATTATATGCAAACTCATCTTGGTCTTTTCTAGATATCTTAAATTGGTTGGCTACTGCTTCTGCGGTGTTCCCCATTCCCCAATAATAATCTTCATGACCAGATTTTGCCAAATCGTAATTTAATTCTGGTTTATACCCTGTCATAGGTACGGCACTCATGCTTTCTGCACCACCTGCTATGATACAATCTGCCATTCCTGCTTGAATTTTTGCTGATGCCATTGCAATAGTTTCTAATCCTGATGAGCAAAAACGATTGACCGTTACACCTGGTACATCAACAATATTTAATCCCATTAAAGAGATTAAGCGACCCATATTTAATCCTTGTGATCCTTCTGGCATTGCATTACCAACAATAACATCATCAATACGGGTTTTATCAAAATTAGGCAACTCATCCATCATATATTTAATGGTTTCTGCTGCTAATTCATCAGTTCTTTTAAATCTAAACACGCCTTTTGGTGCTTTACCAACTGCGGTTCTGTATGCTTTTACTATATATGCTGTTTTCATAAATTTTAGTATTGAGTTTTTAGTATTGAGATTTTAGAATTATAACTTCTTCTGAAAGGAATAATTCATTTTTTGTATTTCAATACATAATTCAATTAATGGTTTTATTTTTTATTTTTCAATTAAATCTAAATTACCTATTAACATAAGTTGTGTTTGTAATTCATAAGCTGATCCATTGGCGACACTGAGAAAATATTTAAACTCTTTATTAGAGTTTCTCCCAGATCCTTCTGAAATATTTGAAGGAATG
>CAZZPG010000005.1:0-24283 GCA_964655975.1 uncultured Flavobacteriaceae bacterium | reverse complement strand
AAGTCTGACAAACCAGTATTGGTAGATTTTTGGGCAGTATGGTGTGGTCCTTGTAGAATGGTTGGCCCTATTGTTGAGGAAATCTCTAAAGAATATGAAGGAAAAGCAATAGTTGGAAAAGTAGATGTAGACTCAAATCAAGAATTTGCTGCAAAATACGGAGTGCGTAACATACCAACTGTTTTAGTCTTTAAAAATGGTGAAGTTGTAGATAAACAAGTAGGTGTAGCACCAAAAAATGTCTATACAAATAAGATAGACGCAGTAATTTAATTACTGTCCATTTTAGGAATACTATACCTTATAATTGGCTATATATATTAGGGATACTAATTTTTAATTAGTATCCCTAATCATTTTGTTTACAACTCGTTTTAAAATACTAAAAAACTACTGTTTCTTAAATTTTTCATTATACTTTTAAGTTATACATTTGTAGTTTATTTTAATCCTATATTTTCTTTGTAGTACATTTGTCTTTCCTAAATCAATTAAATAAGTACAGACTTAACAGAAATTAGAGATACTAAAATTGTAACTACAAATTTTGTAACAGAATAAAATATATAATTTTTGAAATTCAAAAAAAATAACTTACTTGAGATATTTTATAGAGCTTTCTTACAACGGAAAAAAATATCATGGTTGGCAAATTCAACCAGAAGCTATTACTGTACAAGGAAAACTAAACAACGCCATAAGTACATTGTTTCAAAAAAAAATTTGTGTAATTGGTGCGGGTAGAACAGATGCAGGTGTGCATGCAAAACAGCTATTTGCACATTTTGATTTAGACAGAGAGTTACAAGGAGATTATACATATAAAATAAATTCTTTACTACCAAAAGACATTATAGTTTCTCGCATTTTTTTGGTTGATGATAAAAAGCACGCACGTTTTGATGCTATAAGCAGAAGCTATCAATACAATATTTTATTGGATAAAAATCCTTTTTTATTAGACTTTTCGTGGCAAATACATTCTAAAAAATTAAATATAAAACTAATGAATGATGCTGCAAAAACACTTTTAGAATACACAAATTTTAAAAGTTTCTCTAAGGTTAAAACAGGGGTTCACACATTTAATTGTACCATAACCAAAGCTTATTGGGAACAAAATGGTGGGCAATTAATTTTTTACATTTCAGCAAACCGATTTTTAAGAAATATGGTTAGAGCCATTGTAGGCACATTAGTAGATGTAGGCTTAGGTAAAATTACAGTAGCCGATTTTAAAAACATCATAGAAAGTAAAAACAGAAGTAAAGCAGGTTTATCAGTTCCTGCAAAAGGATTATTTTTAACAGATGTTAAATACTAAATACTATGGCAGAAATATCTGGAAAAGCCTTTGATATACAAATTTTTACAAGACTTATAAGTTTTGCAAAATCATATCGCTTGCAATTTTTTATTACCGTTATTTCTACCATTTTATTATCCTTATTTTCAGCAGCAAGTCCTTATTTATTAATTATCACAGTAAATGATTTTACCACCAATAAAAACATAGAAAGTCTTCAGTTCTATATTTTACTTATGTTGGGGTTCTTATTAATAGAGGTTTTACTACAATTTACTTTTATTTATTTTGCAAATTGGGTTGGGCAACATATTATTAAAGATATTCGAGCTAAAATATTTAGACATATCTTACAATTTAAAATGTCTTATTTTGATACTTCTTCAGTCGGAAAACTAGTAACTAGAGTCGTCTCTGATATAGAAACCATTGCCAGTTTTTTTAGTCAAGGATTGTTTATGATTGTAAGTGATTTACTAAAAATGGTAGTGGTTACAATTATTATGTTTGTAATTAATTGGAGGCTAGCATTTATTGTTTTAGCAGTTTTACCTATATTAATTTATGCAACAAAACTTTTTCAAATAGCTATAAAAACCTCATTTCAAGAAGTAAGAACTCAAGTAGCTAATTTAAATGGATTTGTTCAAGAGCGTATTACTGGAATAAAAATTGTACAACTTTTTAATAGAGAAAAAATTGAGTATCAGAGTTTTATGTATATTAATAACCTACATAAAAAAGCACATATAAAAACAGTTTGGTATTATTCTATTTTTTTTCCTATTGCAGAAATATTATCATCAATTGCTATAGGGTTATTAGTTTGGTATGGAGGTTTCCAAGCAACTGGCAACAAAACTGTAACTGTCGCAACTATCATAGGGTTTATAAAAATGGCTCAAATGCTATTTAGACCTTTACGTCAAATTGCAGATAAATTTAACCAATTACAAATGGGAATAGTTTCTGGAGAACGTATTTTTAAAGTATTAGACACCAATAGCAGTATTAATAAAAAAGGAAGTATTAAAGCACCAGAACTAAAAGGAAATATAGAGTTTAAAAAGGTATATTTTAGTTATAAAAAAGATCAAAAAGTTTTAAAAGGAATATCTTTTAAGGTAGAAAAAGGACAAACCGTTGCCATTGTTGGTGCAACAGGAGCAGGAAAATCTACGATAATTAGCCTAATTAATCGTTTTTACGAAATTGATAATGGAGAAATCTGTATAGACGGTAAATCTATAGAAAATTTTGAAATTTCATTTTTAAGAAATCAAATTGCAGTAGTTTTACAAGATGTATTTTTATTTTCTGATACTATTTTAAATAATATTACTCTTAATAATAATTCTATTTCTTTAGAAGAAGTGCAAAAAGCGGCTAAACAAATTGGAGTTCATAATTTTATAATGACCCTTCCTAATGGTTATAAATATAACGTAAAAGAACGAGGATCTATGTTATCTTCTGGTCAAAGACAATTAATAGCTTTTTTACGTGCCTATGTTAGTAAACCAAGTATCTTAATTTTAGATGAAGCTACCTCTTCTGTAGATGTATATGCAGAACAACTGATACAATATGCTACAGATACTATTACCAAAGGAAGAACCTCTATTATTATTGCTCATAGACTTGCCACTATTAAAAAATCAGAAAAAATTATTGTGATGAATGAAGGCTTAATTGTAGAAGAAGGGACACATAAACAATTATTAGAAAAAGAAAATGGTTACTACAAAAATCTTTATAATAAGCAATTTAGTGTAGAAAAATCTTTATGAAAAGATTAATACAGGGTAAACTCATACTTTTTAAAGCCACTAGTTTATGAATTTATTTCTTAATTTTCTGAAAATAATAAATAAACTCAAATTTCTAAAAATCCTTCAGATTTTTAATTCGTAAAATTATAAAAGCTATGTTTTCTAGATAAAATTAGTGAATTCGTGGCAAAAAAACAAAAGTATGAGTTTGCCTTGAATATTAATATATAATAGCTTGTGAAATTAAAAAAATCTACTAACTTTGTAGCTCAATCTTAAAAACTTAATACAAATGAAAAAAATCATTTTGTCAACAATGATTGTTGGCTCATTACTAGCAACATCATGTAAAAAAGCAAAGGAAGGTGCCTTAAAAATAACAGATGCAGCAAAAGAAGTATCTAATAAAACTATTGATGCTACAAAAAAAGTTACGACTAAAGTTGTAGATGGTGCAAAAGATGTAGTAGCATCCGTATTAGGAGGTGTTAAAATACCAAAATTCTCTAATCCAGAAGTTACTAAAAACTTAACCGAGTATGCAGCTTATGCAAAAGATTATATTGCTGCAAATGGTAATGTTGCAAAAATTACTACTATGGGAAAAAAAGGTGCTGAATTATTAGCCAAAGGTAAAGTGTTGGCTTCAAAGTTAGATGCTAAAGAATTGGGTAAGTATAAATCTGTTTTATCTGCCATTCAATCTAAAATGGCTCCTTCAAAATAAGGTAAGACATTTAAAAAAAAAGAGAGATTACCTAATATAGGTAATCTCTCTTTTTTTTTGATATCACTTTTTATAGGTCTAGTGTAAGTGTTGCTGAAACTATACGATTGTCTATATTTAAATCTGCCGCATTAACATTGTTAAACTGTGGATAAAAATTATACAAACCTGTTTTATTATTATTACTATAAGATAAGTCTATTCTTACAGTACCAAAATTATATCCTCCTCCAAAAGAGTAACCTTTAAAATTATCTGAATTTAAAGCATTTTTATCTGGGCTTTGTTTAAAAACATATCCTCCCCTTATACTAAATCTGTCTAATCTCCATTCTGTACCAATATTAATTGAATAAGTGTTTCTTAAACTATTTTGAAAAAAATTGTTTTCATTGGTAAAAAGGCCATCAGATAATTGTATTTTTTGATAGTTCTTCATTGAATAATCTATACTAATTAACCCCATTTTTCCAAAAATAACTGCAGCACTTGCAGTTATCTTACTTGGGGTTTTTAATTTATACGCAATAGACTCTGTTAAAGCAGTAAATTTAGAATGCTCATTTCCTTGAGTATAATTAATTTTACCTATTTCCTCATCGCTATCTGACTGATAATTAGTGTCTTGTAATACTTCTGTAAACCATGTTGGTGTTTGGTAAGACAACCCAAATCTAAAATTTTGATGTACTTTATAAATAAACCCCGCACTTAAAGAGTATGCAGTACCTGTGGTAATATTTTCTTGATATAAATTGGTATCTAAGTTATTTTTATTACCATCATTATTAAATTCATCTAAATCTGCTTGTTGATTAAATTTTAAATCATAAGAATTAAATGATAATCCTAAGTGTAATTTATTATTATACAGTGCCGAAATCCCAAAATTAAACTCAGTAGTTTCTCCACCAAAAATTGTGCTAAATTGTTGTTTATCAGCATTATTATAAGCTATTTTCGGCTTATTAGTATCTTTTGGGTATTCTGTAAAGGTAGCTACTCTACTATTTCCTTTTGCAGTAAAACTATTTTTAAAGTCTTTGTTTACAAGGTAATTAAAACCTAGTACAAATTTACTCCACTCAAAATCATTCGCTGTATCAAAAACCAATACAGCACCTATTTGAGAAATATCTACATATTCATTTTGAGTTTTTATTGAGTTTCCATAATATTTAGTATTAATATTTGTAAATCTTGAATTAAAAGTTCCAGAAAAAATACTATTCTTATATACCGATATACCTGCTGGGTTTATATTTATGGATGATATATCTCCTCCTAAGGCACCAAAAGCACCTCCCATTGCTGTATATCTAGCAGTTCCATTTTGGTCACTTTGAGAAAATAATAGTGCTAAATCTTGGTATCCTAATGCTTGAGAATAGGTTACAATAGTTGTTGCGAACATTATCGCTATAAATAAAAATCGTTTCATATTAAAGTTTTTTTATATTTTATTTAAGTCTTCTACTTCTTCTAGTGCTTGTACTTCTTCTAGTACTTGTGCTAGGTGTTCTTCTACTTATATTACTTCTTGAAGAATTTCTACTATCATTAGATCTGTAGTTTCTTCTTTTATTTGAAGAACGGTAACTAGAGCGATGTCTTACATTTGAGCTAGTTCTTCTAGGTCTGTAATTTCTAGTGCTTCTACGTGGAGTTGATCTTCTACTTTTTGTTCTAGTATTAGTCCTTGTTGTTCCAGTATTAGTCCTTGTTCTAGGTCTAGTATAATTTCTATGACCAGCTCTTGTGTTTCCTCTTATATTCCTAGAATTGTTACCATTTCTTACTCCCCTTCTTGTAGTTGCAGAGTTTCTTCTGTAATTACTATTGTATGCAGTTCTTCTACTGTATCTATTTCTGTTTCTATAATAGTTATTGTTGTTATAGTATCCATAAGAATTGTCTCTGTAAGGGCTGTAATACCTATATCCATAATAAGAATCATAGTAAGAGTTACCCCAATAATAAGGAGAATAAGATGTATGCCAATATGTATTATTGTATCTATACCTCCAAGGGCTGTAATATCTATATCCATAATACCAATTACCATTATACCAATCATTATAATAGGAGTTATTCCAATAGGAAGAATATCCATAATTAATATTTACCTCAATATCTTGATTATTATACCCCCAAGGTTCGTTATGGTTATAAACAATTCTACGCTTAGGTTTTTCAACAATATCTTTATCAGAATAATATGTATCATTAGATTTGTATGTATCTATATCTGTTAAAACATCAGAATCATTAAGGCTATCTAACCTATCTAATTCTTTAGTAAAATAATTGTTATCTTTGTATTCTTTTTCATTTGTAACAACTATTCTTCTTTCGTCTTTACTTCTATACATATCATCATAAATTCCATCATTATTAGATATGGTTTGATAAGTTCCGCATGAAACTAAAAATATACTAAATGTAAAAAACATTAAGAATTTATTTATTATCAAAGATGTGTATGGTAGTTTCATGATTCTATATATTAATGATGAATATTATATTTTATATACTTGATAATGTAAAAACTTTATAACTTTTTATGGTCTCTGACCTTTTTATAGTAGTTTTGTGGCTTTCTTTTTAGAAAACTAAAAAAATTATCACAATAAAGATAACAATATTTATGCCAAACTTTTTATTATGAGTAAGAAATTAACAAAAAGATCTGAAGATTATTCAAAATGGTACAACGAGCTTGTTGTAAAAGCAGATTTAGCAGAAAATTCAGCAGTAAGAGGTTGCATGGTTATTAAACCTTATGGATATGCTATTTGGGAAAAAATGCAAGCAGAATTAGACAGAATGTTTAAAGAAACAGGGCATCAAAATGCCTATTTCCCATTATTTGTTCCTAAAAGTTTATTTGAAGCCGAAGAAAAAAATGCCAAAGGATTTGCAAAAGAATGTGCCATTGTTACTCATTATAGATTACAAACAGATCCAAATAATAAAGGAAAACTTAGAGTAGACCCAAATGCTAAATTAGAAGAAGAGCTAATTGTTAGACCAACCTCTGAGGCTATTATTTGGAATACTTATAAAGGATGGGTGCAATCTTATAGAGATTTACCATTGCTAATTAATCAATGGGCAAACGTAGTTCGTTGGGAAATGCGTACTCGCTTATTTTTAAGAACTGCAGAGTTTTTATGGCAAGAAGGCCATACAGCACATACAACCAAAGAAGAAGCTGTTGCAGAGTCTAAACAAATGCAAGAAATATATGCAAAATTTGCAGAAAATTTTATGGCAATGCCTGTAATTAAAGGAACAAAAACAGAAAGTGAACGTTTTGCAGGAGCAGATCAAACTTATACAATAGAGGCATTAATGCAAGATGGCAAGGCTTTACAAGCAGGTACATCACATTTTTTAGGACAGAATTTTGCGAAAGCTTTTGATGTAAAATACACCTCTAAAGAAGGAAAACAAGAATATGTTTGGGCTACATCTTGGGGAGTTTCTACTCGTTTAATTGGTGGTTTAATTATGACACATTCTGATGATTTTGGGTTGGTATTACCCCCAAAGTTAGCTCCTATTCAAGTAGTAATTATTCCGATATATAAAGGAACAGAACAATTAAAAACCATTGCTTCTAAAATGAATGTAGTTGTAAAAAAGCTAAGAAAAAAAGGAGTTTCTGTTAAGTTTGATGAAAGAGATACCTTTAGACCAGGAGCAAAATTTGCAGAATATGAGCTAAAAGGAGTTCCTATACGGATAGCTATAGGAAATAGAGATATGGAGAATAATACTGTTGAGATAGCAAGAAGAGACACTTTAAAAAAACAAACAATATTACAAGATGATATTGTGGAATTTGTAACTAATTTGTTAGAAGAAATTCAAACAAATTTATTTAAAAAAGCTCTAACATTTAGAAACATTCACACAACTGAGGTAAATAATTTTGAAGATTTTAAAAAAATAATTCAAACCAAAGGAGGTTTTGTTTCTGCGCATTGGGATGGCACAATTGAAACAGAAAATAAAATAAAAGAACTTACAAAAGCTACTATTAGATGCATACCAAACAACACAGTTAATGAAGCTGGAAACTGTGTTTTTACTGGAAAACCTTCAAACAAAAAAGTATTATTTGCAAAGGCATATTAAAAATTAATCTTTTTTTTAATTTTTATTGCACAAATTTAAAAACGTTGTATATTTGCATCCGCAATAGCGAGGTGTAAATTGTAATGGTCCGTTCGTCTAGGGGTTAGGACGCCAGGTTTTCATCCTGGTAACACGGGTTCGATTCCCGTACGGACTACAAAAGTTTTTAATAACAGAAACAAAAAAAGTAATATGGCAAATCATAAGTCAGCATTAAAAAGAATTAGAAGTAACGAAGCTAAAAGATTACGTAACAAATATCAGCATAAAACCACACGTAATGCTGTAAGAAATTTACGTGCTTCTGAAGATAAAAAAGAAGCATCAGAAATGCTACCAAAAGTAATTTCTATGCTAGATAAATTAGCAAAAAATAATATTATTCATAAGAATAAGGCTGCAAATTTAAAATCTAAATTAGCAAAACAAGTTGCTACAATGTAGTAATTACAAGAAACTGTATAGTAAAAAACACTACAAATATTAAAGTGTTTTTTGTTTATATGAATTTTTCATGTGCTATCCATCCTACCAATCATAATGTTTGTGAGCATCTAATCTAATAAAAATAAACAGTAATATTGTAAACCCCCAAAGTGAAGATCCTCCATAACTAAAAAAGGGTAATGGAATTCCTACTGTTGGTAATAAACCAAGAACCATTCCTGTATTTATAATTAAATGAATAAAGAATATTGAGGCGACTCCATAGCCATAAATTCTTCCAAATTTATTATTATGAGTATCCGCCAAGTAAATAATTCTATAAATTAGAAACATAAAAAGAAGGATGACTAGGCTACTTCCTAAAAAGCCCCATTCTTCTCCTACTGTACTAAAAATATAATCGGTATGTTGTTCTGGCACAAAGCGTCCTCTAGTTCTGTCTCCTTGTAAAAAACCTTTCCCTGTAAAGCCTCCAGAACTAATAGCTAATAAAGATTGATGAGTGTTATATCCAATTTTTTTAGTGTCTTTTTTTTTACCTAAAAGCACATCAAACCTATCTCTATGATGCTGTTTAAAAATAGTATTATATACAAAGCTAGAGCTAACAATAAATAGCCCAACAACTAGATAAACAACGGTAATTTTATGCCAATTAAATCTTAATTTTATTTTATTTTTGTATAAAATATACAAAACAGCAAGTGAAATAATACTAAAAGATATAGTAAATATTGGTTTTGCACCAAAATATAATGTTACTAAAAACAGTACTATAGCAAATGAGCCTAAAAGAATATAATTTAAGGTTAAGCCTTCTCTATTTAAAACGAAAAAAAAGGAAAAATAAATTAATGAAGAACCTGCGTCTGGTTGTAAAATTATAAATATGGCTGGTAAAAAAATAATAATAAATGCTTTTATTTGATTTTTTATCAGCTTTAAATTGTAATTTCTGTCACTTAGTAATTTTGCAACAGCTAATGCTGTAAATACTTTTGCAAATTCTGATGGTTGTACACTCATAAAACCTAAATTAAACCAAGAGGTAGCTCCATTAATATTTTTTCCAAATGGAAATAAAAGGATAAGAAAGAGTAATGAAATGATATAAAAAATACTTGCAAACTGTTCATAAAATTTAGAGTTAAAAAATAGAACAATAATTATTAATGGAATACTTAAGAGTATCCAAAGCATTTGTTTACCATATTTGGCAGTAAAATTAAATATATCTTGGTTTTCATTGGTAATTGAAGCTGCATAAATATTTATCCATCCAAAACTAACTAATAGGATAAAGAGCAGGACTAACAACCAATCTATACCATAAAAAATATTATTTCTTTCTGCTCTCAATTTCTTCTTTTGTTTTTTTTGATGATTTATTATAAATCTCTTGTAAGCTAAGATTTATCATGTTTGTTTCTACTCCTTTTTTACTTATTCTTTTGGTAAGGTATTTTTCTATCAACAAGCTTGTAATTGGGGCGGCAATGGTTGATCCAAATCCTCCATTTTCTACAAAAACAGCAATGGCAATTTTTGGTTTTTCTTTGGGAGCAAAAGCAATTAGGATAGAATGATCTGGTAATTGTACTTTTTTACCATCAATTCTAATAAAATTTTCTGATGTTCCTGTTTTTCCACAAATAGTAATCCCTTTTACTTGACTCCATTTTCCTGTTCCTGTTTTAAATACTTCTTCCATAGCTTCAATAATAGGAGTGAAATTTTTTGAGTCTATTGATGTTTTTTTTGGGAAAATGAAATTTTTATTTTTTATAGGTTGATGATCTATTTTTTTCACTACGTGTGGAGTGTAAAAATAGCCTTTATTTGCAATAGCTGCTGTAAAATTAGCTAATTGAATTGGGGTTGTTAAGACTTCTCCTTGGCCAATGGCATTTGAAATAGTTGTGGCTGCTCGCCAACGAAATTTATAATATTTATCATAATATTTCCCATTTGGGATTAAACCTTTTTGTCCCTCAGGCAAATCATAACCCAAAAAGTTTCCTAACCCAAAACTTTTTACATGTCTGCTCCAGTTATCTATTCCAATAGAAGGGTTTTCTGCATTGTCTATAATTTTTCTGTAAGTGGTTGAAAAGTAACTGTTGCAAGATTTTGCTATGGCTGTTTTTAATCTAATTGGACGACCAACAATACCACAATGACATCTCATAAATTCATTTTTCCTGTTTCCATATCTGTATCCATGATAACAAAAAACAGAAAAATTCTCATCAATAACTCTTTCTTGTAAACCAATAAGTGCATTTATTATTTTAAATGGAGAGCCTGGTGGGTAAGTGGCTTTTAGGGCTCTATTAAACATGGGTTTATTAAATTTATCTCCAAAAAGACGTACAGAATTTACAGAGCGTTTTCTACCAACCATTAAATTAGGATTGTAAGAAGGGGCTGTAACTAAGGCTAAAATTTCACCTGATGAGGGTTCTATAGCGACAATACCACCACGTTTACCTTTCATTAATTGTTCTGCATATTGTTGCAATTCAATATCTATTGTTAGGGTTAAATCTTTTCCGTTTATGGGTAATGTATCTAATAATCCGTTTTTATACGAGCCTGTAATTTTATTAAGATTGTTTTTATTATAATATTTTTTTCCTTTAGTTCCTCTTAAAAATTGTTCATACTCTTTCTCAACTCCTGCCTTTCCAATTAATTCTCCTTGTTCATAATAATCATTATTTTTTGAAGTTTGCTCATTAACTTCACTTAAATATCCTAAAACATTTGCAGCAGATTTAATAGGGTAGTTTCTAATAATTTTTTTTTGAATATAAAATCCTTTATATTTATTTAATTTCTCTTGTAAAAAGGCAAAATCTTTTTTTGCTAATTGTTTTAAAAAAACGGAAGCTAACCAAGGGGCGTATTTTCTAGCTTTTTTATAACGTTTTAGAAAACTTTTTTTAGAAATTTTTAGTAATGAGCAAAATTCTAAAGTATCTATAGGTTCTACTTGATTGGGGGTTATCATAACATCATAAGATAGTTGATTGGCAACTAGTAGCTTGTTATTTCTATCATAAATATATCCTCTTTCTGGATAATCAAACTTTACAGTAACAGCTTCTGTTATTATAGGGATGTTTGAACTTCTTAAAATTTGTAATTGAAAAAGTCTTCCAAGTAAAATAAGTCCAAAAAAGGTAACTAAAATATAAAGTAATAAGCTCCGTTTCATTTATTTCTTTTTACTGAAAATAAAAGATCCAACAAAAAACAAAAATAAGGTAAAAATACTTGAATATAGTGTATTAAGAAGTATATCAAAGATATTTTGAAAACTAAAACTTTCTAATAAAAATAGTAAAAAATGATGAATAATTGTTAAGATAACAACATAGTTAAAGAATTTACCAAAGGGTTCTTCTTTTAGATTAAAAAAAGGAAAATCTATTTCAGATTTTTTAAAAATAGTTTTAATAAAAAAGAGTCTAATAAATGCAATAAATAAAGTAGAAAAAGCATGAATTCCTCCAGAATCTGAAAAAAAATCTAAAAATAGACCTAAAAAAAATGAGAGTAATAAGAATAACAGTCTGTTAGTTCTTATTGGAAAAAAGAAGACAAAAGCTATGTAAACATAAGGGTTAATATAGCCAAATAATAAAATATTATTAAGAAAAAGAACTTGTACAAATATCAAGAAAAAACCTAAAAAATAATATTTTTTATTTTTCATTATTATCTAAGGACTTAATTTCAATTTTATCTAAATTCTTAATTACATAGATATAACCTAAGTTACTCATATCATTAAATAGTTTAATATCAATGCTATTACTAAAAATACTTTTGCCATTTCTTTTAATAACTGTTCCTATTAAAATTCCTTCAGGAAAAATTGTTGATTTCCCATCTGTAATAATAGTATCTCCTTCTTTTATCATGGCTTCTCTAGGAATATCTATTAGTTGCACAATATTGTAATCTTTCCCATTCCAAATAAGTGTCCCATAATGAAAACTATTTTTTAAGCGAGCATTAATTTTACTGTTTTTGTTTAAAATAGATTGAACTCTACTATATTTGTTGTTAGATACATCTGTAACACCAATAATTCCCTTGCTATTTACTACAGCCATTTCTTTTGTAATTCCTTGTTTTTTTCCTCTATTTATAGTTAAAAAATTATAGGTTTTATGATATTCATTTTTAATAATTTTTGCATTAGTATAGGTATATTTTTGATAAAATTTTAATGAATCAATAATAGTTCTGTTAATAATACTATCTTTTTGTGATGCTAATTGTTCTAATTGATTTTTAAGTTTAATATTCTCGTTTAGCAATTCTTTATTTTGATCTATTAAATGAAAATACTCAGAAATTTTACTGCTTTTTTGATAAAACCTTCCTATAAATCCATTTGCTGAATTTATAAATTTACTTTTATGAAAACTATGATTGTTAATTGTAAAAATAATTGCGATAAGTTCTAACAGTAAAAAAACCAGAAAATATTTATTTTTCTGAATAAAAAAGATTATTTGCTGCATTTAGAAATTTTATTTGCGTTATTTCATTAAAATACTTTTGTATTTGTCTAATTCTTTTAAAGCAATTCCTGTACCTCTTACTACTGCTCTTAATGGGTCTTCGGCAACGTATACAGGTAGGTCTGTTTTTCTAGATAAACGTTTGTCTAAACCTCTTAACATAGAACCCCCTCCTGCTAAATAAATTCCTGTATTATAAATATCTGCTGCTAATTCTGGTGGAGTCTTTGAAAGTGTCTCCATAACTGCATCTTCAATCCTTAGGATAGATTTATCTAATGCCTTTGCAATTTCTCTATAAGATACTTGTACTTGTTTAGGTTTGCCACTTAATAAATCTCTTCCTTGAACCATCATATCATCTGGTGGTGTATCTAAATCTTCAGTTGCTGCTCCAATACTAATTTTAATTTTTTCTGCAGTGGTTTCTCCTACATACAAATTATGTTGGGTACGCATATAGTACATAATATCATTAGTAAATAAATCTCCTGCTACTTTTACAGATTGATCACAAACTATACCTGCTAAGGCAATTACAGCAATTTCTGTTGTACCTCCTCCTATATCAATAATCATATTTCCTTTGGGTTCCATAATATCAATCCCTACTCCAATGGCTGCTGCCATTGGCTCAAAAATTAAATAAATCTCTTTAGCATTCATATGTTTGGCAGAATCTCGTACTGCTCTTCTTTCAACCTCAGTTATTCCTGAAGGGATGCAAATAATCATTCTTAGTGATGGGGGAAATAATTTCTTTTTTATAGAGGGTATTTGTTTTACAAACTCTTTTATCATTTCTTCAGATGCTTGAAAATCTGCAATAACACCGTCTTTTAAAGGGCGAATGGTTTTTATATTCTCATGCGTTTTCCCTTGCATCAGGTTGGCATCTTTACCTATGGCTATGATTTTTCCTGTAATTCTATCTCGTGCAACAATAGAGGGGCTGTCTATAACTACTTTTCCATTATGGATAATTAATGTATTTGCAGTACCTAAATCAATAGCAATGTCTTCTGTCATAAAATCAAAAAAGCCCATAAATTTGTATTTTGTATTTAAAATGAAATGTTACAAAGTTACTAAATTTCTTTGTTTTTTTCTGTTAATTTTTTAATGCTTAAAATGTCTTGTTCCTGTCATTACCATTGCCATATTATGTTCATTACAATATTTAATACTTAATTGGTCTTTTATAGACCCTCCTGGTTGTATTACATTTTTTATACCTACTTTGTTGGCAATTTCTACACAATCTGGAAATGGAAAAAACGCATCGCTTGCCATAACTGCTCCTTTTAAATTAAATCTAAAATATATTGCTTTTTCAATAGCTTGGTTTAGTGCATCAACTCTACTTGTTTGCCCTGTTCCACTAGCATATAATTGTTTATCTTTTACCAATACAATGGTGTTAGATTTTGTGTGTTTACATATTTTAGAGGCAAATAACAAATCTTCTAACTCTCTATTTGAGGGTTTATTGTTAGTAACATAAGATAAATCTCTAAGAGTGTCTGTCCTTGTATCTTTATCTTGTACTAAAACCCCATTTAAAGCAGTTCTTACAGTTTTTGATGAAAGTGTTATTTCTTTTTGTATAAGAATAATTCTGTTTTTCTTTTCTTTTAAAATTTTTAAAGCATCTTGATTAAATTTAGGAGCTATTACTACTTCGCAAAATAATTTATGTATTTCTTTTGCTGTATCTTTATCAATGGTTGTATTAGCAATTAATACACCACCAAATGCAGATGTTGGGTCTCCTGCCAATGCATCAATATAGGCTTGGTATAAATTTTCTCTTTGTGCAAAACCACATGCGTTATTGTGCTTTAAAATGGCAAAAGTTGGTTTTTCTCCTCTAAATTCATTCATTAAATTTATAGCAGCATCTACGTCTAATAAATTATTATAACTTAATTCTTTTCCATGAAGTTTTTTAAACATTGCATCTAAATCTCCAAAAAAATAGCCTTTTTGGTGGGGATTTTCTCCATAACGCAATGGTTTTGATTTTGTTATACTTGCCTTATAAACTACTTCATCTTTATTAAAGTAATTAAAAATTGCTGTATCATAATGAGATGAAATATTAAATGATTTTGCTGCAAACTTTTTTCTGTCTGAAATAGATGTTTTTCCGTTTTTTTCTGAAATTAGTTGTAAAAATTCATCATATTGCTCCATTGATGAAATGGTAAGCGTGTCTTTAAAGTTTTTTGCGGCGGCTCTTATAAGAGAAATGCCTCCAATATCAATTTTTTCTACAATATCTTGTTCTGTTGCTACTGATGCTACTGTTTTTTCAAATGGATATAAATCTACAATAACTAAATCTATTTGTGGTATTTGATATTCTTTCATTTCAGCAACATCGTCTTTATTATCTTGCCTATTTAAAATACCCCCAAATACTTTAGGATGTAATGTTTTTACTCTTCCTCCTAAAATAGAGGGGTAGGAGGTAACTTCTTCTACAGAAACTACGGGAATACCTAACCCTTTAATAAATTTTTCTGTACCTCCCGTAGAATAAATTATTATATTTAAGCTATTTAATTTTTTTACAATAGGTGCTAACCCTTCTTTATGAAAGACAGAAATAAGTGCAGTTTTAATTGTTTTGGTTGTGTTCATCATTATCTATAGTTTATAACACAACAAAACTACTAAAACCTTTTACAGTTATCAATAAAAAGATAGTAACAAAACAAGCAAGTAATTAACAAGTTGTACTATTCAATTATTAGCTATAATTGTTATACACAGTTACTTAAAATCACTTTATTAAGCATTTAATAATCTATTTATTTGAGTGGGTTATTATTGTATTCTTTACACTAACAAAAAAACATAATTTACTGATTATTAGAAAAATAACACCTTATTAATGACTTAAACTTACACATTGTAAATTCTTTATTATTATTATAATGAAACTGTTTTCAAGAAAATTATTGAAATTTACCTACTTTTGTACAACAATATAAGATATTTGATGACCACACAAAAACTCGTAGAACAAATTTATCAAAAAAAATCTTTTTTATGTATTGGTTTAGATGTAGATTTAGCTAAAATCCCACAACATTTACTAGAAAAAGAAGACCCTATTTTTGCTTTTAACAAGGCAATTATTGATGCTACACATTATTTATGTGTAGCCTATAAACCAAATATTGCTTTTTATGAAGCGTATGGGTTAAAAGGTTGGAAATCTTTAGAAAAAACAATACAATATCTTAATAAAAAATATCCAGAAATTTTTACAATTGCTGATGCAAAACGGGGCGATATTGGTAATACTTCTACAATGTACGCCAAAGCTTTTTTTGAAGATTTAGCATTTGATTCTGTAACCGTTGCCCCTTATATGGGAAAAGATTCTGTAGAACCTTTTTTAGCTTTTGATAATAAAAAAACTATTTTATTAGCCTTAACTTCTAATGAAGGTGCTTCTGATTTTCAAACAAAAAATATTAACGGAAAAGAACTATACAAGCAGGTTATTAAAACTTCTACATCTTGGAAAAATGCACACAATTTAATGTATGTGGTTGGTGCAACTAAATCAACATATTTATCAGAAATAAGGAAAATTATACCAAATTCTTTTTTACTAGTTCCTGGAATTGGTGCTCAAGGTGGAGATTTACAAGAGGTTTGTAAATACGGAATGAATAAACAAGTTGGTTTACTTATCAATTCTTCTCGTGGTATTATTTACGCATCAAATGGTGTTAATTTTGTAGAAGATGCTGTAAAAAAAGCTAAAGAACTACAAGTTCAAATGGCAAATATTTTAGCTAAATAACATATAATTAAGGGTTATAAACTCTTTAGAGTTTACAATAATTATTACAAATTCTATGACTCAGAAAAAAAATCGTATTATTTCTTTAGTTCCCAGTCAAACAGAATTATTGGTAGATTTAGGGTTAGAAAACAGTCTTGTGGGTATTACAAAATTTTGTATATATCCTGCTTATTTACAAAAAACAAAAACTATTGTTGGTGGTACAAAAAATATAAATATTGATAAAATTAAGCTATTAAAACCAACTATTATTCTCTGCAATAAAGAAGAAAACACAAAAGAAATAGCAGTAACTTGTAATAAAATTGCTAAAACTCACGTTTCTAACATTTATACTTTACAAGATTCTTTAGATTTAATAAAGGAATATGGAATATTATTTTCTTGTGAAAAAAAAGCTACTAAAATTAGTAAAAAAATTGAAGCTGAAAAATCTAAATTTAATGAGTTTATTATAAATAATATAACTTTAAGAGTGGCTTATTTTATTTGGAAAAACCCTTTTATGGTAGCTGCCAATAACACCTTTATTAATCATATATTAGAACTAAATCATTTTAAAAACGTATTTTCTTATAAAGAACGTTATCCAATAATAGATATTGAAAAACTTTCAGCAAAAAATATTGATTTAATATTCTTATCAAGCGAACCCTATCCTTTTCAAGAAAAACATATTATAGAATTAAAAGAAAAACTACCCAATACTAAAATTTTATTAGTAAATGGCGAGTTTTTTTCTTGGTATGGTTCTCGGTTATTAAATGCGTTTTCCTATTTTACAACTCTACGTAAAAGAATTAATAATTTTTATATTTAATCTTTTTATTTTACTAATACCTGCTTAAAATATATAAACTACCAGCTATTTTTTATTACACTTTAAGGGAGTTTTATTGCCTAGTTCTCAGTAGCTATCAACAAAATTAATCATTATTATACCATTTTTTCATACAACATTATAACTCTATATTAGTGTGGTACTTGCCAAATATATAACTTACAAAAATCAATATCAATTATAAGGAACTACCTTGTTACCTCTATAAATAAGCTTTCTAATTGTTGATTTTGAGTATTTAATCCTAAAATTTTTAGTCCATTTTCTTGAGCAAAATCAAAAACAGTAGTACGCATATCCTTATTAGTAGTAAAGGTTAATAGCCAAGTAGTATCATAATTATTTTTATATGAAGCTAAATTAGGTAATCGTTTTATAAACTGTTCTTCAACTTTATAATCAAAAATTACTTCTATAATTTGTTGAGTATTTTGTTTTAACTCTTTTAATGGTTTATCTATAAGTAGTTTTCCTTTTTTTATGATGATGACTCTAGTACATATAGCTTCTACTTCTTGCATTATATGTGTAGAAAATAATACCGTTTTATCTTTGCCCAACTCTTTGATGAGTTCTCTAATTTCTAATAATTGATTTGGGTCTAAGCCAGTGGTAGGTTCATCTAAAATTAACACCTTTGGATTGTGCAAAATAGCTGCTGCTAGTCCTACTCTTTGTTGAAACCCTTTAGATAATTTATTTATTTTTTTATGAGATTCTGCTATTAAACCAACTTTTTTAATAATTATTGCTATATTTTTCTTTGAAATTTTGTAAATACTTGCCATAAATTGCAAATATTCTTTTACATACATATCTGTATATAATGGATTATGTTCTGGCAAATACCCAATATTTTTTTGAGCTTCAATCGGATTAGTAAGTACATTTATTCCATTTACAAAAACAGTTCCTTCAGTAGGTTTAATAAAACCTGTTAAGATTTTCATCATAGTAGATTTTCCTGCTCCATTAGGCCCTAAAAACCCAATAATCTGCCCTTTTTTAGCACAAAAAGAAACTGAATCTAAAACTTTTTGAGTGCCATAAATTTTACTGATGGACGAAACTTCTATTGACATTTGTAAATTTTAATTGAACAAAAATAAATCGAATTCTTTTAATAACGAAAGAAACATTGGTTTAGTTTATTGAATAATAATACCTAATCTGTTATTTTTTTGTAATTTTGGTATAACATTTGCTTCTAAACAATTATGAAAAAAATAATTTATATCAGTATTTTCTTTATCAGTATATCTGTTAATGCTCAAAAAGTAAATTGGTTATCATTTGAAAAGGCTATAGAAATGAATACAAAAAACCCAAAACCTCTTTTAATTGATGTCTATACAGATTGGTGTGGATGGTGTAAAAAACTTGATAAAAACACCTATACAAACCCTGTAATTGCTTCTTATATAAATAAACATTTTTATGCTATAAAATTGAATGGAGAGGGTAAAAAAGATATTACATTTAAAGGACATACCTTTAAATATCAACAACATGGGCGTTCTAAGTTTCATGAATTGGCAGCTACCTTAATGAATGGAAAACTAAGTTACCCAACCACTATTTTTATGAGCAAAGACCAAAAAGTTATTCAAAACATACCTGGCTTTTTAACTAAAGAACGGATGGAAAAAATACTTGCTTTTTTTAGTAATGAAACCTATAAAAAAGCTAATTGGAATTCTTTTGAAAAGAATTTTAAAAGTAATTTATAACCATTATTTTATAATAATTGCCCCTTTGCTTCCTGTATAATAAAAAGGTATTTTATTCTTTAAACATATTTTTTGCCAAATTAACACTTGATTTTTATAGTTAGACCCATCTGCAATAATTTTTGTTGGTCTTAATTTTTTTATCAATCTGTATAAATTAATCTTTGGAGAATGCTGTAAAACTATAATAGCATGTTTTAGTTTTAATTGATAAATCCCTAAACTATCAATAACTATTATTTTTTTTTGATTTATTTGAAAAATATTTGGTGTTTTATTGCTAAATTTCAGAATAGCTTCCTCTCCTATTTTATACGCCAAAAGTAGCTGTTGCTTGTGTATTTTAACACTATCTAAATTATAAAATACCGAAAGCGTATCCCCTACTCTTTTTCCTAAAATAGATTCTCTACTTTTATGAAAAACTATAAATTCATTTTTTTGATTTCTTTGTTGTTTTTCGTATAATAAAGTAAGTTGCAATAAAATAATACTTCCTAAAAAATACAATAATTTTTTACTGCCTTTTTTTACAAAAAACTGAAAACCCAAAATAATACACCCATAAAGTACTAACATCAATAAAAAAGATATTGAAATTTCTTTAAATAAAAATTGTTCTTGATGTGAAACCCATGTTACAAAACTGTTCATTATAGATATTACAAACCCGTAAGCAATAGCTAAAAAAGTAGGTAATATTTTTAAAACTGCCAAAACCATTATAATGATTCCTCCTATTAAAATAAGTCCTAAAAACGGAATTATAAGCAAATTAGACAAAATAAATAATCCTGGAAATTGATGAAAATAATACAAACTTAAAGGAATAATACCAAATTGTACTGCTATAGAAACAGTAAAAAAACTCCAAAGCTTATCTGTAAGTTTCAAATTAGGTTTCCACAATTTATACAATTGAGGTTGTACCCAAACTATTCCAAAAACTGCCAAATAACTAAGTTGAAAACCTATATCAAATAAAAACATAGGATTGATAAGTAGTAAAAAAAAAATAGAGCTTAGTAAAGAATATTCTATTACTTGTTTTCTTTGAAATGATTGCCCAATGGCTACAAAAGTAAACATAGTTACAGCTCTAACAACAGAGGCAGATAAACCCGCAATAAAGGCAAAAGACCACAATAAAAAGATAATCAAAACTATTTTTACAACTTTACCATTTTTTAACTTTTCTAATGGTTTTAAAAGTAGTAATAAAATATACAGAAGAATACCTATATGTAATCCAGAAATTGCCAAAATATGTATTGCCCCTGCATTAGAATAACTACTTATTAGTTCTTTAGAAATTTCTTTTCTTTGCCCTAATAATAAAGCTTTTATAACGGTAAATTCATCTTGTTTAAAAGGGTATTCTTTTAATGATTTTTGTATTTTTTGCCTAAATTGAAATGCAATTCCTTGTAAAGAAAAATGACTTTTTTGTATTTTATTAAAGCTTGCATATTCTGTAAAAACTTGGTAATGCACCCCTTGTTTTTCTAAATAGTTTTTATAACTAAATTGATGTGGGTTTAAAGGTGGAATTATTTTTTTAAAAATAGGCTTTAAAAAAATTTGAGTATCTACTTGTAATGGGTTTTGAGTAATATCTTTTTTAATATTTAATAAAATACTTCCTCTACTTTTTTGTTGATTAATTTGAGAAACTTCTGCTTGATATTTATCATAATAATTACTTGATTTTAATACTTTTTTTATAACAAAAACTGCAGTAAATCTATTATTTATATAATTCTCATAATAATTGCTGTAATTTTTATCATTTTGAATATAAACAACTGATATTCCAACAAAAAAGAAAAATAAATATGTTGTAATTGTAAATAATACTTGTTTTTTTATTTGATGAAATACCAAAAGTAACAACAATAAAAAAGTAAAAGAAAAAAAAAGTTTTGAAAAATCTAACGACCAAAAAAAAGTATAAAATTGTATAACAATCCCTATAATTAAACAAATAACAAAATGCAGTGGTAAATAATAGTGTAACTTCTTCATAGTTAAATTAATTATTAAAAAATAAATATTTTACAACACAGAGTAACACAGCTTTTTTACAAGGAAAACTCATACTTTTTTATTCTAAAATAGAGTATATCAAAGATATTTAGTATTTTATTTTTTTTTGAATGATTTATTTTTTAAAATCCCATTAATAAATACCACCAATAAAATAATAAATGCTCCGTAATAAAATTCAACTTTCATTTGTTCTTTTTCTCCAAAAATAAGTAATGCTAATACAATTGCATAAAGTGGTTCTAAATTGGTAGTAAGCATTACTGTAAATGGACTGATAAACTTCATCACTTTTACTAATGCAATAAAAACATAAGCTGTACAGACACTACTTAAAATAAGTAAATACACCCAATCTGAACTGGTAAGCTGAAAAAATTTAACAGAAAAACCACTGTCAAAAAAAATAAATGTACTAACAAATAATGTACCAAATAGTAATTGATAAAAAGACATTATATCTGCCTGATAATCTTGAACATAAAGTCCATTTAAAACTGTAAATAAAGCTGATAAAAATGCTGAAATTAGTGCATATATAATTCCTGTTAAGTACTGACTTTCAAAATTAAAAATAACATACAAACCAAAAACTACAAATACTCCAAAAAAAATCTCAAGTGCCTTTATTTTTCTTTTGAAAAAAAGAGGTTCTATTAACGACGTAAAAAAAGCTCCAGTACTCATAGTGACTAATGTAATAGAAATGTTTGAAATTTTTATTGCTTTAAAAAAAGTAATCCAATGTATGGCTATAATAATTCCAGAAATAAGAAACTTTATAAATGCTTTAGTGTCTATTTTTAATGATTTTTTTTTAATAAATAAATAAATTACTAAAAACAATACTGCTATACTCATTCTATACCAAACTAAGGGAATAGCTTTAATAGAAATTAAAGCACCTAGAATTGCCGTAAAACCCCAAATAAAAATGATAAAATGTAAATATAGGTAGTTTTTAAAATTACTTTCTTGCATGGTTATATAATAAAACTGCTAAAATCGTAAAAAACAGATTAGGAAACCAAACGTATAAAAATGAATTTACCCCAGCAACAGCACCTAATACTTCTGAAATTTTTAAAAAAAAGATATATAAAAACATAATTCCAACACCTATTGCTAAATTAATACCTGTACCTCCTCTTCTTTTTTTGTAAGAAAGGGCTACGGCAATTATTGTTAAAATATAGGTTGAAATAGGTAAACTTGTTCTTTTATGAAATTCTACCAAATAAGAATTTAGGTTTTTTACTCCTCTTTTTTTTGAAATATTTATAAAATCTAGTAACTCATCAGATGGCATTTGTTGAGATAATGCAGATTTATACATCAAATCTTTTGGTGTAAAGGAAAATGTAGTGTCTAGCCTTGTTCCTAAAAAAATACTATCTCTATCTTTGTAAATTCTTCTTATTTTGTAGTTAGTTAATGTATAAGTGCTATCTTTTATGTTCCATTTAATATTATCTGTAATTAATTTGGTTTTTAACTCTAACCCATCATACACTTCTATAGAAAAAAAGTAACCTTGATTTCTTTCCATATCAAAACTATGCATAAACATATATGTACTATCACTTAATTGTAAACTAAATTCTTTTACATACCTGTCTTTAGATGTTTGTCTGTCTATATATTTTTTTTCAAATTTATTTCTAATTTTACTACTCTTAGGGACAATAAAATGATTCATTCCTAATGCAATTATGGTTACAATGGTAGCTCCAATAAAATATGGATATAAAAATCGGGAAAATGAAATTTTAGCATTGGTTATTGCTATAATCTCTGTATTATTAGATAATTTTGATGTAAACAGAATTACCGCAATAAAAACTGCCAAAGGCATAAAAGTATTGGCATAGTAAATGGTAAAATTTTTATAATATTCATTTAATACTTGTCCTAAGCCTAAATCATCATGATATAAAAATTTATCTATTTTTTCTGATACATCTATAGCAATTGCAATAGGTATTAAAATAAGTAGAGTAAACAAAAAGGTTACCAAATAGTGTTTTAATATGTACCAATCTATTTTTTTCAAATTACAAACGTTTATCCATTTGTTTTACCATTTTCTCTTTCCATTCAGCAAAATTACCTGCAATAATATGCTTACGTGCTTCTCGTGTTAGCCACAAATAAAACCCAAGGTTATGGATAGACGCAATTTGTTTTCCTAGCATTTCTTTTGCTACAAATAAGTGACGTAAATATGCTTTAGAATAATAAGTATCTACTTCTGTAATCCCCATTTCATCAATAGCAGAAAAATCATTTTCCCACTTTTTATTTTTAATATTGATGGTACCGTGGGCAGTAAATAACATTCCATTCCTAGCATTACGAGTTGGCATAACACAATCAAACATATCAATTCCTAATGCTATATTTTCTAAAATATTGATAGGAGTTCCTACGCCCATTAAATAACGTGGTTTATCTTGGGGTAAAATTGCCGTAACCACTTCTGTCATTTCGTACATTTCTTCGGCTGGTTCTCCTACAGATAACCCTCCAATTGCATTTCCTTCTGCACCAACCGATGCTATAAATTCTGCTGATTGTTTGCGCAAATCTTTGTATGTACTTCCTTGAACTATTGGAAAAAATGCTTGGTCGTATCCATATTTTATTGGTGTTTTTTCTAAATGATTAATGCAACGTTTTAACCATCTATGGGTCATATGCATTGATCTTTTGGCATAATTATAATCGCACGGATACGGTGTACATTCATCAAAAGCCATGATAATATCTGCTCCTATAGTACGTTGAATTTCCATGACATTTTCTGGTGTAAAATGATGTACAGAACCGTCTATATGACTCTTAAATTTCACTCCTTCTTCCTTTATTTTTCTACGTCCAGATAAAGAATATACTTGATAACCTCCG
>CAZZPG010000004.1:0-25106 GCA_964655975.1 uncultured Flavobacteriaceae bacterium | reverse complement strand
AAGCTCATTTAATGAGCTTGTGTTTTCATATTCGGGAAAACGCAAGGTGAAATCTTCATTTTTAATAGACTGAAAAAAGTACGCAATTTTTCTGTTGGTGTGGTTCAGATATTTTATTAAGTATATCGTTATTAAAACCAAAATCAATAAAAATAAAGCTGCAATTGTATAATTTTCTTTTACGATGAAATAAGCCAAACCAATAGCAGATAGCGCCATAAAAATGACTCTTATTATAAGCTGATAATAGAAATTTTTACTCGCCATTTTCAGATTTTTTAATTTTATTATACAAGGTTTGCCTAGAAATTCCTAGCTGATTTGCTGCTGCGCTATAATTACCATTGTGTTTGTTTAGCGCTTCATTAATCATTAAAAGTTCCATTTCTGACAAGGTTGTAGATGCGGTGTTTACGGTAGGAGTTCCTTTTTCGTTTAAAATAAAATCGGTAGCTTTTCCTAACATTTCTCTAAAATCTGCAAAGTCTTCTTTGTACAAGTAAATTTTGTGTTTTTGATAATGGAACGTACCATCATCATGTGTAAATTTTTTACTTTCTGTAACTGTTAGGTAGTAATCATTTGCTTTTGTGGCTCTTACGTCAAAAAAATAGGTTCTTCTACCAGCTCTTAATATCTGCGAAAATATTTCTTCTTGTTCAACTCTCTCTCTCATAATTCAATATATAATTGTTTGTATTTATAATGGCAAATCTAATAAAATATTTTTTGAAGCAATGTTAAAGGTTAATTTTCTTTTTCTAAAAGTTGTTGTTCGTATAATTTTTTATAATATCCATTTTCTTTTATTAGTTGATTATGAGTTCCTTGTTCTGTAATTTCTCCATTATCTAGCACAATAATTTTATCAGCATTTTTTGCTGATGATGCTCTATGACTAATTATAAAAGTGGTTTTATGTTTAGAAATAGCTTTTAAATTGACTAAAATCTTTTCTTCTGTTTCTGTGTCTACTGCAGATAAGCAATCATCAAAAATTAAAATTTTAGGATTTTTAATAATGGCTCTTGCAATAGAGGTTCGTTGTTTTTGTCCACCAGAAAGTGTAACACCACGTTCTCCTAAAATGGTTTTATATCCATTTTTAAAATCAATAATATTTTGATGAATGACTGCATTTTTTGCTGCCTTTATAATTTCTTCTTTTGTAGCATTTTCTTTACCAAATTTAATATTGTTTTCTATTGTATCAGAAAATAAAAAGGGGTCTTGAGGTACAAAGCCTATTTGATATCTTAAATCATCTAAATTACATTTTTCTATTGGGCAATCATCAATAAGAATTGTTCCAGAAGTTGTATCATACAAACGAGCAATTAGGTTTACAATAGTAGATTTTCCTGAGCCAGTTTTTCCTAAAATTGCAATAGTTTCTCCTTCATTTATTTTAAAACTAACATTTTTTAAAGCAGTAATATTTGTATCATCATAAGTAAGAGATACATTTTTAAACTCAATATTTCCTATAACATTTGTATGTTTTTTTGTAATATTTTTAATCTCTGGCACTTGCTTTAAAAATTCATTTATACGTTGTTGAGAAGCCTCTGCTTGTTGTACCATTGAGGTTACCCAACCAATTATTGCAACAGGCCATGTAAGTATGTTTACATATAAAATAAATGCTGCAATTACGCCAATTTGAATTTCGCCAGCGAGATATTGTTTTCCTCCAATATAAATAACCAGTAAGTTACTAATTCCAATAAGTAAAATCATTAAAGGGAAAAATAAAGCTTGAACTTTATATAAACTTATGTTTTTTTCTTTACAGTTGTTAGTCAATTTATCAAAATTTGTGATAACAGTATTTTCTATTCCGTAAGATTTTACTACACTAATACCAGAGAAAAACTCTTGGTTATAAGTGGTTAATTTAGAAAGATATTGTTGTACAATGGTACTTTTTTTATGAATTATTTTACTTAGAATAAAAATAGAAATTGATAGTATAGGAAAAGGGATTAAGGTATAAAGTGTTAATTTTACATCAATTTGTAGCATCATATATAACCCAATTGTAAATGAAAAAAACATATTTGTTGTATACATAATTGCAGGACCAAAATACATTCGTACTTTAGAAACATCTTCGCTTATTCTATTCATTAAATCTCCTGTTCTATTTTTTTTATAAAAATTGATAGACAAGCATTGGTATTGTTGGTATATTTCGTTTTTTAAATCAAATTCTATCAATCTAGATGTTGCAATAATGGTTTGACGCATTAAAAAAGTGAAAAATCCAGCTACTATTGCCACACCAATAATAAGTAAAACATTTAGCAAAAGGATGTGTTTAACTTCATTTAAATCAGTTATTTTTCCTACGTTGTAATCTTCTACAATATTAAAAGAGTTTTTAATAATTTGTGGAATTTTTAATGCCAAAAATTTAGATAAAATAGTAATAATAATACCAACAATCAGTCTATATTTATATTTTAAAAAGTACTTATTTAAGTATTGTAATGCTTTCAATTTGTTAAATTATCTATAATTTAAGATTGTTTTTTTTTTGCTAATTTCTTACTTTTTGAGGGCTAAATGTTGAATAATTTTAAATTTTCTTAAAAATTAATACTACTATAAAATGACAGCAGAAATTATAAAACCAAACGACTTAAAAAAAGATCCCGTTTTTGGGCAACTATCTTTTAACGGTCATCAGCAAATTGTGTTTTGTAATGACGAAGATACAGGTTTAAAAGCAATAATTGGTATTCATAGCACAGTTTTAGGACAAGATAATCATAAAAAGAACAGAAAATAGTACTACTTATAGAGCAGCATATAAATATTACACAAAGAATAGATACTTGTAAAAAATAGCAGTAGAAATACTTAAAAAAGAATAATTAATTATATTTTTGCAGTGCGTTAAAAGTTTAATGTATTTTTTTAAATAAGTTCTTTAGAATGATTAATAGAAGACATATCAGAGTTAAAGTAATGCAATCGGTATATGCAATGCTAAAATCTAATAATGAGGATTTAATAAAAGAAGACAAAAAATTGAAATTTAGTATTCAAAAAATGCTAGATTTATACGTATTAAACCTTCAATTACTGGTAGAAGTACAAAAATTAGCAACAAAAAACATCGCTTTATCTAAGAAAAAACACCTTGCTACTAAAGAAGATTTACAGCCCAATACAAAATTTATTAATAACCGATTAATTACATCAATTTCTAAAAGTATTTCATTAGAAAGTTTCTTAGAAGTAAATAAGCTTACTAATTGGAAACAAGATGATGAATATGTAAAAATTATTTTAAAAAAATTACAAGAAAGTACCTTTTATACTAAATATATGAATACTGATGAAGATTCTTATAATGTTGATAAAAATTTTGTGATTCAATTCTTTAAAGAGATTATAGCACCTAATGAAAAATTGGCAGACTATTTTGAAGATACAATGATTTCTTGGGTAGATGATATACCGTTTGTAAATACATGGGTTTTAAAAACATTTAACAAACAAAAAGCCTCCAAAATATTTAAATTAGGAAGTTTATATAAAGATGAAGATGATATAAAATTTGTTTCTGCATTATTTAAAAAAACAATGCTACATCAACATACCTATGAAAACGATATTAAAGAAAAAACTCCAAATTGGGAAGCAGATAGAATTGCAGATATTGATATGATTTTAATTAAAATGGCAATTACAGAGTTTTTATATTTTCCTTCCATTCCATCTAAAGTAACTATTAATGAGTACATAGAATTGGCAAAAGATTATTCTACCCACAAAAGTAGTTATTTTATAAACGGAGTGATAGATAAATTATCAAAAGACTATTTATCATCAAAAAGAATGGTAAAAATTGGGAGAGGGTTATTATAATTTATTATTTTTGTGCACTACTAATTTATAAAAGATTAAAAAAATGAAAAGAATACTATTATTTATAATAGCCATTGCACTATTAACTATGGTTGTTTCTTGTGGTAATACAAATGCTGTATCTAAAGTTAAGAAAGATAATATATCAAAAGCAGCAAAAAGAGATATAGATATAAAGAAAGGAGTTGCTAAAGCTTCTTTTGATAAAAAAGAATATGATTTTGGAACCATAAATGAAGGAGATGTTATAGAAACAATTTTTGTAATTACTAATACAGGCAAAACAGATTTGGTTATTACCAATGCAAGAACTTCTTGTGGTTGTACAATACCTCAATGGCCGAAAAAAGCAATAAAGCCAGGAGAAACAGGAGATATTAAAGTAAAATTTAACTCAAGAGGAAAACGTAATAAAATATCTAAGGCAATTACCTTAACTACCAATACAGATAATGGTAGAGAAGTAGTTAAAATTAAGGGATTTGTTACACCAAAAACTAAAACTTTAAAAAAATAAATATGAATATATTTTTACAAACATCAGGAGGAATAGTAAGTATATTGCCTTATTTGGCAATGATTTTGGTACTGTATTTTTTTATGATACGACCTCAAATGACACGTCAAAAAAAAGAAAAAGCATTTAGAAAAGCTATAATAAGAGGAGCAAAAGTAGTAACTACCAGTGGTATTCATGGTAAAATTGTTGAAATTAATGATACATACAATACTGTTATAATAGAAACTGGGGCAGGAAAAATAAAATTTGAGCGTTCTGCAATTTCTATGGAACTTAGTAATAAACAGACAACCAATGCTGTAAAAAAATAATAAAAAATGTTTTATTAGAAAGTGAGCTGTTGCTCACTTTTTTTATTTAGGTTTTATATAGATTGTAAACAAATTTCTACTTTTGAAAAAACAAGCAAACAATATTTCTAAAACATTTGTGTGGTTTTTAATTACAGCCATATTTTTTTGGCTATTAATTAAACTATCAAAAAAATACACTACGGCTCAAAAATTTTCTGTTACATACATAAATTTACCACAAGATAAACTCTTTCAAAAAAAACCAGTAAAAGAAATTATAGTAAATATTTCTGGTACTGGATTTAAATTGTTAAGAACCACAATGAGTAAAAAAGTACTTCAATTAGATGCAAGTACATTACAAAAAAAAACATCAACAGAGTTTAATTTGTTTTTGCCCAATCAACAAATTGAAATTCAAAATCAATTGCCCAAAGGCATTCAGGTAGAAAATTTTATTCACCCCATTATTTCATTACAATTAGGGTTTTTAGAAAGTAAAAAAATACCAATTTTACAAAATATTATTTTTCAATACAAAGCAGGGTATGATTTGGTGGATAAAATTCTGCTAACTCCAGATTCTTTATTAGTTACAGGACCAAAATTTATAATAGATACTATTTCTAAAATTTTTACTAAAAGAATAACGTTAACAAATGTTTCAGAAGATATTTCTAAAGAAGTTTTATTAAATCTTCTACCTAAAGAATTAAATATTAAAACTAATATAAAGAAAGTATTGGTTGTTGGTAAAGTAGAAAAATATACAGAGGGTACTTTTGAAATTCCTTTTATTGTTTCTAATTTGCCATTTGGTAAGAAAATAATTATGTTCCCTAAAAACATAAAAGTAGTATTTAAAATACCGTTAAAAGATTTTAATAAGATAGAAAGAAATTCTTTTTCTGTAGAATGCAATTATAAAGAATCTGTAAAGAATAATCTTAATTATTTAATTCCTAAGATAAAAAATAAGCCTAAATTGGTAAAAAGCGTAAAAATTGTTCCTAATAAAGTAGATTTTTTAATTCAGAAATAGATGATAGTTGGCATAACAGGAGGTATTGGAAGTGGCAAATCTACCGTTGTTTCTTTCTTTAAAGAGTTTGATGAAATTGCTGTTTATTTAGCTGATGTTGAAGCAAAAAAATTGATGAATTCTTCTGATAATATTAAATCTAAACTTAAAAGAGAGTTTGGAAAAAAAGTATATAAAAATAATCAATTAAATAGAGGATATTTGTCCGCTATTGTTTTTAAAAGTAAAGAAAAACTAGCTATTTTAAATACAATTGTACATCCAGAAGTTGCCAAACATTTTCAAAAATTTATATCTAAAAATAGAGGTAAAGCATATATTTTATATGAAAATGCTATCCTTTTTGAAAATAAAAATGATGTTTTTTGTGATGTTATTATTACAGTAACAGCACCACTAAAGGTAAGGATTGATAGAGTAGTAAAAAGAGATAAAACTACTAGAGAATCTGTTTTACAACGCATACAAAATCAATGGAAAGATGACAAAAAAAAACTTCAATCTAATTATAGCATAGAAAACATCAACTTAGATGAGGTAAAATTAATTGTTAAAAAAATACATCAAAAATTGATAAGTAATAGTTTTAAGAAATAGCTTTAATACCAGAAGCAATTGCTAATATTACAAATAACCCTGCTAGAATATAGTTGATATTTTTTGCTATAAATTGTGCTTTTTTTGCAATTACTTCTGCAAAAGAAGCATAAATAGAAAATAAAGAAAAAGCACCTAAAACAGCACCTATTACATAAACTAAAGAGTAAGGTATTTCTAATTTCATACCGTAACCTTCGCCTACTTTTGCCATTGCTAAATAAAAAGGAACAGCAAGCATATTTAAAGAAGACATTCCCATACCAATAATAAAAGTACTTCCTTTTTTATCTTTTCCTTCTGCTTTAAACTTTTTACGAGCTTGCATAAAAAAGAAAATAGATAAGCCCATTAATACAAAAAATGCAGCTTTTTGTAAGGTTTTAATTACTTCTGGGGTAATTTTATTTGCAAAATAAACTGCAATAAATGCTTGTATAATAACAACAGATGCTGCACCAGCAGCAAATTGTATACCTGCACTTTTTCCTTTTTCTAAACTAGTTTTTGCTGCAGTCATATTTAGCATAGATGGTGCTAAAAGACCAATAAATGCTGCTAGAAATCCTATAATTAAAGGTAAAACATATTCCATATTTTTATTTTTTTAAGATTGTTATTTTATTTTTTAGCTAATGTAAAAGAAGTAAGCCTAAATTAGTATCTAAATATTAAAAATAGACTTACTCAATCAATCAACTAAATCTTTGTGTTATTGCTTTGCATACGCTTCTTTTGGTACAGGTGTAGGTGCATCTACGCCTCCTATTTTACCGTCTTTTTTTTCTGCATCAATAGTATCTTGTATATCTTCTGTATTTAGGTGTACTAAGTGTAGGGGTTTTAATCCAATATTTTTTGCACCTTTCTTTAATAAGTATCTTAAAAAGAATACCAATAAAATCATCCAAATAAACATAATTATTTTTTGAATGGTAGGATCATCAGAAATTAATGAGTATAATTCTCTTTTATCAGAAATTAAACCAGTAGTTCCATCATCATGAGTTCCAAAAATAACGGTCGAGTTTAATAAATCATGATGAGCATTTGAGAAAAGGGTATAAGGTAAATATCCAACAGCAAATCCTATAAAACCTACTAAGGTATTTAAATATCCCATACCAATTCTCATATAAGAACGGATTTCACAACCAATTAAAGTAACTGCTCCAAAACCTAAAGACAAACCACCTAAAAAGTTTCCTACCGTTAAACCTGCTTTTAAACCAGTTCCTAATTTTGGTGATATTCCAAAGAAAGTCCATGCAACAAGCATAAAACCTAACATTAATACCCAAGTTGTTACTACACCAATTATTGGTGAGTAAGAGCGCATTAGGGTACGGGTAATTTTTGGTACACCCATTTTAGCAAATTTGCTATCATTTTTGGTCATATCTCCTGCAGTTTCTAAAGATACTAAAGAGCATTCTGTACCGTAACCAGATTTAGATAATGCTATACCTGCAACAATACCAGATAATAAGGTCATAATTACAAATAATCCACTTTTATCTGCTACTGATTTACCAAAAGCTAACAATTTATCACCAGATAAATGTTTCATAGAATCTGCACCAGATATGGCTCCGTATAGGGCTGCTACTAAGAAAACAATAGTAAAAGAAAGTGCAGTCCAAAAAACAGGATTTTTTTTCCAGTTATATCCTTTTTTATAAGTAGCTTGTTCTCCTTTATCTTTATTTGCAATTACGTATGCTTTAGTTTCTTGGTGTTTAAAGTAGTTTGCTAATCCCATTTTTTCCATAAAAAGGAAGCCTAAAGCACCACCCACTGCCATAAAAATAACAGAACCAAAAGAACGGATACCCATAAATGGGATACCACCCATTAAGTGAGTAAGTGTACAACCACCTGCTAAACGGGTTCCGTAGCTAAAGAAAGCACCACCAATAAAAGAAACTATAAGGGCTTTTTTAGAGTAGTGCACCCAAGCTCTGGTTTCTTTTTCCATCATAGTTACAATCCACCCACCAATAATCATACCTACAATAGGCCAACCAATACCTGGTGTAAAAACACCTCCTTCTGGTACAATGTTTCCTGCTGTATCTAAACCATAATTTCCATAAAGTTCAGAATAAGAACCAAAAATATTATTTAAAAAAACTTCGAGTCCTCTAAACATTCTTCCTAAATCTGTAGTTACACTAATATGCATTAGTGTATTTTTTTCTGCAGGGATGCCTTTACTTACTTTGTATAAATAAATGGCAACCATATATATCATTTGTGCTACTGCAAATAATACGCCTGCATATACATAAGACCATTGATTGCTAAAAAGTTTTTTTATTGAAAATTTATTCATAATAATTAGTTTTTTATTTGATTATATTTGATAATAAAAGAAAAAATATAGGGATAAAAAGGTACAAAAATATCGTTTTATTTTTTTTTATTACAAATCTTATGATTTTTCTCTGGTTTAATAGATAAAAAACACCTCATAAAACTACTATTTATTAGAACCTTTATAAGGTGAAAAGTTTTTTAGAAATCTACAGCAATTCTAAACATATGAGCTACTTGTTTTTCTTTGTTTAAACCGTTATAATCAGAATTAACAAAGTTGTACATAATTCTAGTATGTGCATTTAAATACCAGTTTACACCAAAAGTAAGGTTACTAATTTTATCATAATTTCCAGTAGTTTTAAAATCAGAATTATCTACTGATGAGTAACGGAAAGCTAATTCTAAAGCTCCAAAACCACCATTATCAATACTATTATGAGGTTTAACTCTTCCAAAAGTTCCTTTTTTATAAGGTCTGTGTTCTCCTGTAATAAAATAACTAATAAAACCGTAATAGGTATTTACTTTATATGTTCTTGCAGGTAACTCATTACTATGTATTTTATATTCTCCTTGAATAGATAATGAACCAAAAGTTGATGCTAATTCAAAACCTAAATCAGATCTTCCTTTAGAAGCACCTAAGCCTAAATCTACTTTTCCTCCCATATGGTTTTCTGGACGAAATTTTACTTTTTTTCCAGGTCTACTATCATAATTTACACCTAAATGTACTACTCTATGGCTTTCTTTATCTTTTAATAAAGAAGTAGTTGCACGTATGGTAAAGTTCATGCCTTTTTCTAAGTAAATATCTTTAAACCCACCTTTATGGTCTCCATTACCAGTATACGACATTTGTAATGTTGCGTTGCCATCAAACAAACCAAAATTAGCATAATGTATACCAGATTGCCATCTAAAATTTTGAAAAGAAGTTAACATTGCACGTTCTACAAATGTAATATATTTACTACTTGTACTCATATTTAATCCTGTAGCTTCTGCTACAGAACCTAAAGCAATACTCCCAAATTTACCAGCATTGTATTTAATATATACATCTCTATAACCTATTTTACTACCTGCTAATTCAAATTCGGCCTTATAAGAAATTTTTTTCCCTATCTTTCCTTTAGCAGAAACATACATTCTTCTAAACTCATTACCGTTAAACCAATCTCCTTTATCATTTTTATTACTTGCTTTAATAAACTCAAAGTCATATTGTATACGACCATTAAATTTAATACTAGACTTAAAAGGGGTTTTTTTAGTTTTTTCTTGAGCATTCAAATTAAACCCAAACATCATTACTAATGTTAGGGCAATAATTGTTTTGAAATTTTTCATCTTTGTTAAGTTTTTATTTATTTTTGAATAAATTAATTTTTGTGATGCAAATTTCAGTATTTAGTTTTTTATAATATGTAACACAAGTTACATATAAAGAGAATGAAGTCTTTTATTTTTGTTGCATCAAAAAACAATTTAAAAACATTAAATTTAACTTAATATGATAAAAAAAATAAAAAGTATCGTTTTATTGTTTGTATTAGCAATTACAATTACTTCTTGTAAAAATGTAAATGAAATTAAAAAAAGAGAATTAGCAAAAAGACATGTAGTTGTTCATATAGAAAAAGCAGTAGCACCAAGTAATATAGGTGCTATTCATAAAATTTCTGTTGCAGAGTTTGAAAAACTAAACAGCGAGGGTAAATTTACTTTAGTTGATGTTAGAACTCCAGAAGAGTTTACAGCAGGATATATTAAAGGAGCAGTAAATATTAACTTTAAAAAGAGAACTTTTCCAGATTATATAAATGCAATTGCTAAAGATAAGCCTGTTGCTGTGTATTGTAGATCTGCAAATCGTTCAGGAAAAGCAGCTATAATAATGCAATCTTTAGGATTTAAAAATATTTATGATTTAGAAGGAGGAGTAAAAGCATGGAAAAAAGCAGGTAAAATTTTTGAAAAAGAAAATAATGATGCAAACAAAAAAGTGCAAGAAATTTTAGCAAAGAAAGAGTTAAAAGGTACTGCAATTGTTGGTAAATCTCATCAAATAGGAGCAGAAGAGTTTGAAAAATTGGCAAAAGAAGGAAAAATAACTTTAGTAGATGTTAGAACTGCAAAAGAATATGCAAGTGGATATATAAAAGGAGCAATTAATGTTGATTGGAAAAATCGTCATTTTGCAGAAAATGCTATAAATACAATTACTAATGATAAACCTGTTGCTATTTATTGTCGTTCTGGAAACAGAGCAACAAGAGCAATGTTTGCTATGAGTGCTTTAGGATTTAAAGAAGTGTACAATTTAGAACACGGTATTAAATCTTGGAATAAAGCAAACAAACCTTTAAAAACTTTAGAAGTAAAAGGAGACATTCATCATTTAGATGTAGATAATTTTAATAATGCAATTGTTGGTCAAGTAGGTAAATTAATTGATGTTAGAACCCCAAGAGAGTATAATGATGCTCATATACCTGGAGCTATTATGATTGATTATAAAAATGAGAGTTTTAAATCTAATTTTGATAAATTAGACAGAAAAGTACCTGTATTAATTTACTGTAGATCTGGGGGTAGAAGCGGTAGAGCAATAAAAGTATTAGAAGGTATGGGTTTTAAAGTATATAATTTAGATGATGGTTTTAACCAATGGAAATCTGAAGGAATGAAATTAGAAGGGAATAATACGCATGCAAAAGACGGAGGAGAAGAGGGGTGTTAATCTACTTTTTTAAATATTATTATAATAAAAAAAGGAAGCAAATTTGCTTCCTTTTTTTATAAAGTAAGATTATCCTTTATAAAAAGGCATTTTTACAACCATTGCAGGAATTGATTTTTTACGTACCTGAATAAAAATTTTACTACCAGATTTAGAAAATGCTTTTGATACGTAGCCCATTCCAATACCTTTTCCTAAAGACGGACTCATAGTGCCAGAGGTAACTATACCAATTTTAGCACCATCTGCATCAACAATAGTATAATTGTGCCTTGGTACACCTTTTTCTGTTAATTCAAAACCAACTAATTTATGGGTTACTCCCTTTTCTTTTTGAGCTTTTAGGGCATCAGCATTTATAAATTTTTTGGTAAATTTAGTTATCCAACCTAAACCAGCTTCAATAGGAGAGGTGGTATCATTAATATCATTACCATATAAACAATATCCCATTTCTAAACGCAATGTATCTCTAGCAGCTAAACCAATTGGTTTTATACCAAAGTCTTTTCCTGCTTCAAATATGCTATTCCATACTTGTTCTACATCACTATTTTTACAGTAAATTTCAAATCCACCAGAACCTGTATATCCTGTTGCAGAAATAATTACATTATCAATTCCTGCAAAATCTGCTACTTTAAAGGTATAAAACTTAATAGTAGATAAGTTTTCTGATGTAAGAGATTGCATTGCTTCTATGGCTTTTGGACCTTGAATTGCGAGTAATGAGTAGTCTTCGGATACATTTCTTAAATTGGCACCAATATTTTTATTGTATTTAGAAATCCAGTTCCAATCTTTTTCTATATTAGAAGCATTTACCACCAATAAATATTTGTTTTTATTAAATCGATAACAAATTAAATCATCTACAATACCTCCTCTATCATTAGGGAAACAAGAGTATTGTGCATCTCCATCTTTCAATTTAGCAGCATCATTAGACGTAACTTTTTGTATCAAGGATAATGCATTTTCTCCTTCAATTAAAAATTCTCCCATATGGCTAACATCAAAAACTCCAACCCCATTTCTAACAGTAAGGTGTTCTGTATTTACGCCTTCATATTGTACGGGCATATTGTAACCTGCAAAAGGGACTAGTTTTGCTCTAAGAGCTTTATGGATATGAGTTAAAGCTGTATCTTTCATTATTTTAATAATATTTTTTTTTGAAGTGTAAAGTTATTAAAATTTTAAGGAATATTTGACTTGACGAACCTTTTTTTATTGTAAATTTGTCTAACTTAGCCCCTTAGATATAAAACTTTTTTAAAAGAATTTACTAGATATATATAGAATTAAATCTATAATAAAAATATGAAAAAAATAATACTTGTCTTTTTTTTATTATTTGTTGGTTTGCTTCAAGCACAACAAGTAAATCCTCTGCACACTAAAGATTTTATTGCACAACAAGTTTGGGTAGATAGTATTTTAAAAAACATGACTATAGAAGAAAAAATTGGTCAGCTTTTTATGGTAGCTGCCTATTCTAATAAAGGTGAAAAGCATGAACGTTTTGTGAAAAAGATGATTAAAGAATATCATATTGGTGCTTTAATATTTTTTCAAGACAATCCTATAAAACAAGCTCAATTAACCAATACATATCAATCTACATCTAAAGTTCCGTTACTTATTGGTATTGATGGCGAGTGGGGTTTAAATATGCGTTTAAAAAACACGTATCGTTTTCCGTGGAATATGACCTTAGGAGCTATTAGAGATGATAAATTAATTAAAGATTTTGGAAAACAAGTAGGTAAACACTGTAAACGCCTTGGGATTCATATTAATTTTGCACCTGTAATAGATGTAAATACCAATCCTAAAAATCCAATTATTGGCAATCGTTCTTTTGGCGAAAATCATATTGATGTTGCTCAAAAAGGAGTGGCATTTACCAATGGAATTCAAAGTGAAGGGGTGTTGGCATGTGCAAAACATTTTCCTGGGCATGGAGATACTGCCACCGATTCGCATAAAACCCTTCCTAAAGTTACTTTTTCTAAAAAACGAATAGATTCTATTGAGTTATATCCATACAAAGAAACTTTTAAAGCAGGTATTACTAGTATTATGGTGGCACATTTAGAAATACCGAGTTTAGATGCCACAGTTGGTTTGCCATCAACTTTATCAAAACCTATTGTAACCAATTTATTACAACAAAAATTAGGGTTTAAAGGGTTAATTATTACTGATGCAATGAATATGAAAGGGGCTGCCAATTTTTCATCATCAGAAGAAATAAATTTACAAGCTATTTTGGCAGGAAATGATTTACTTGATGTACCCTTAGAAATCCCTAAAACAGTAAAAATATTTAAAGAGGCTTTAAAAAGAGGAAAGCTTTCTATGTTGCAATTAGAAAACTCTGTTAAAAAAATTTTAAAGGCAAAATATTGGGCAGGGTTACATCATTATCTACCTATAAAAATAGCAGGATTAGAAAATGATTTAATTTCGCCTTCTGATGAGATTTTACATAGAAAACTAATTAAAAACTCATTGACAATTTTAAAAAATGAAAATGGAGATGTTCCCATTAGAAAAATAGAAAATAAAAAGATTGCTTATATAAGTTTTGGTGATAAAAAAGGAAAATATTTTTTTAAAATGCTAAAAAAGTACACCAAGGTTGCAAAGGTTTCAGATGAAAACTTACATGGATTGATGAAGAAACTTGATGGATATAATTTGGTGATTATTGGTTTTCATAAATCAAATAAAAATCCGTGGAAAAGCTATAAGTTTACCAATAAAGAGCTTGTTTGGATTCAAGAAATAGCACGAAAAAAAAATGTGATTTTAGACATTTTTGCAAGTCCGTATAGTTTATTGAAAGTTAAATCTTTTGCAAATATTGAGGGGTTAATTGTTTCTTATCAAAATAGTAAACTAGCCCAAGAACTATCTGCACAACTTATTTTTGGAGCAATAGAGGGTAAAGGAAAACTACCTGTTTCTATAAGAAATGAATTTGGTGTAGGACATGGTTTGATTAGTACAAATTTAAAAAGGTTACAATATTCTATACCAGAAGATGTTGGTATGTCTTCTAAAAAATTAGCTCTTATTGAAAAGTATGCAGATACATTGTTAACCAAAAAAATGGCTCCAGGGTTTCAAGTTTTAGTGGCACGCTACGGAAAAGTGGTATATCATAAAACATGGGGCTATCATACAGATAAAAAGTTGCAAAAAGTAAAGAAAACAGATGTGTATGATTTGGCATCGGTCACTAAAATTTTAGGAACATTACCTATGGTAATGAAAGCCTATGAAGAAGGTAAATTTACATTAGATACTGAGTTACAAACTTTGTTACCAGTGTTTAAAAACTCTAATAAAGATACAGTAACTGCTAAAGAAATATTATCTCACGTTGCTAGGTTAAAAGCGTGGATACCTTTTTATATAAAAACACAAGATAGTATTACAAAACAAAATTTAAATACCTATTATCATACTAGAAAATCTAAAAATTTTTCTATAAAAATAGTAGAAAACTTATATTTAATGACATCGTACAAAGACTCTATCATTAAATATATCAAAGAAGCAGATCAAAGAGAAAGAATTGGCTATAAATATAGCGATTTGGCTTTTTATATTTTTAAACAATTTATAGAGAAAACATATAAGAAGCGTTTAGACACACTATCTTATCATCATTTTTATAAATTAATTGGAGCAAATTCTATGGGATATTTACCATTGAATAGAATGTCTGAAAAAAAGATAATTCCAACAGAAAAAGATAATTATTTTAGACACCAATTATTGCGTGGTTATGTGCATGATATGGGCGCAGCAATGCAAGATGGAGTAGGAGGACATGCTGGTTTATTTGCCAATGCTAATGATGTAGCAAAAATGATGCAGATGTATTTGCAAAAAGGATATTATGGTGGGAAGCACTATTTTAAAGATACTACAATAGATGTGTTTAATAATAGATATTTTGCAGATAAATTAGTACGTAGAGGAGTAGGTTTTGATAAGCCACAATTAAATCCAGATGAAAAAGCTACTTGTGGTTGTGTTTCTAATAATAGTTTTGGTCATAGTGGTTTTACGGGGGTTTATACATGGGCAGATCCTAAAAGTGGCTTGTTGTATGTATTTATGTCTAATAGAGTATACCCAAATATGGCAAACAGAGGTTTAGTAACTAGTAATATGCGTACTAAAATACAGCAAGTTATACAAGATGCTATTAATTTGAAGGAGTAGCACTTCCTTTAGTGTATAGTAAGGTTATTAAAAGTGTAGAAAGAAGATATACTCCTGCAATTTTCCAATTAAAAATAAGAGCCAAAATACTAGTTTGCAAGAGATAAAATATTGGAAAAATAAATAAGCCAATCATAAATCTAAATGTATCTAAAAACTCAACTTCCTTAACTTTTTTAGCTGTTTTTTTCCAGAATAAGTAAGGTATAATACTATTAATGATAAATAATACTTTAAAAATACTTGTATAGTTTTTTTGTTTTTTAAATTGCTTAATATTGTTGTTTTTGTACATAGTTTGTACAGCATTAACTTCTGTAAAATCTACACGAGCCTTACTAAACTTACCAACAGTTTCTATAAAGTTTTCGTCATTAGGAAAATGGACAGAAAGTTTTTTTAATTGAGATGTGATTTTTTCTTTTAAAATAGTTACAGATTTATTTTTGTGGTTAGGGTCATAAAATTTATTAGCAGAAATAGGTGTGCCATAGTGCAAAGCAACTTTACTAGGAAAACTACCAACCTTTTGATAGGTTACCCCAATAGGAACAATAGCTATTTCTAAATTTGGATGCTTTTCTAAAGCCCCAAATAAAATACGTGTAAATCCTTTACTTAAAGGCCTAACAGTTCTTTTTATATTATGGGTGCCTTCAGGAAAAATAAGTAATGTTTTTTGTTGATGTAACACATGAGTACATTTGTCAAAAATTTCTTGATTTTTAGCCAATTGTTTTATTCCATCCCTCATTCTGTAGATAGGAAACAGGTTTAATGCGAGTAAGAATTTTTCTATCCAAGGGTTTTTAAAAGCTGCAGCACGTACTAAATAATAGTTTGTTCTTGGGCAATTTGTTGTAATAACTAAAGGGTCTAACAAACCATTTGGATGATTGGAGGTAAATAAAATAGCCCCTTTTTTAGGTATATTTTCTGTACCAGTTACTTTTATCCTTTTACTATAAAAAAACAATCCAAGTTTTACAAAATTTTTAAAAATATAGTTTAACATTATTTTAAGTTAGTTTTTATTCTACCCCAGTAGCTTGCTAATATCATTCCTGAAAACACGTCCCAAATCCCCCAAAAAGCGGCCAATAGAGCCATGCCTCCTAATCCATCAAAAAAACTAAAAATTAATAATAGACCTAAACCACCGTTTTGTATTCCTGTTTCTATTGCAATTGTTTTTGTATCCTTAAAATTTAGTCTAAAACTTTTAGCAGTAAAATAACCAATAATATAGGCTCCAATATTATGAAAAATAACTAAAAATAATACATAATGAATATAGTTTGTAAAAATATCTAAATTATTTGAAAAAGCAATAAGAATTAATATAACAAAAACCATCAAAGAAAAGGGTTTGAGTATTTTTTCAATTTTTTTTGCTATTATGGGGTTGTAATGGTTTACAATCATACCAGTAGCTAAAGGTATTCCTAAAATTAGAGAAACTAGTTTAAAAAGTTCTAACGGATTTAACTCTACCGTTTTTAAAATAACATTGGTAGGTTCATATAAACTACCCCAAAACTGTAAGTTAAAAGGGGTTATTATAATAGAAAGTAAAGTGGCTAAAGCAGTTAAACTTACAGATAGAGCGGCGTTACCCTTAGCCATTTTACTGTAGAAGTTAGAAATATTTCCACCAGGGCAAGCAGCAATAATCATCATTCCTAAAGCGAAACTGGGGTGAGGTTTTATTAATATAATTGCTAAAAATGTGAATGCTGGAAGTAATAAAAATTGTGAAAAAACACCAACCATAACTATTTTAGGATTTTTAAATAAGTGTTTAAAATCATCAATAGAAATACCTAAAGCTACCCCAAACATAATTACTCCAAGGGCAATGTTTAAAATCCATAAGCTTTCTGTATCAAAATTTATTTTTACATCATCTATATGTATGTTTGGATTAATGCTTAAAAGCATAAGTAATAATATTTGCTCCCATTTTTAAGGCTTTCTCTCTTATTTCTTGTGGGTCATTGTGTACAATTTGGTCTTCCCAGCCATCGCTTAAATCACTTTCATAATCGTAAAAAACAATTAACCTTCCTTGGTAAAAAAGCCCGAATCCTTGGGGTTTTTTACCGTCATGTTCGTGTATTTTTGGGATGCCGTTATTAAAGGTAAATGTTTGATGATAAATGGGATGATTCTTTGGGATTTCCTGTAATTTTAAACTAGGAAATACTTTTTTTAATTCTCTACGGATGTATTTATCCAATCCGTAATTATCAGAAATATGTAAAAATCCACCAGAAATTAAGTAGTTTTTTAGGGTTTGTGCATCATCATCAGAAAAAAAGATATTTCCATGCCCTGTCATAAACAAGATGGGGTAATTAAATAATTCTTCATCAGAAACCGAAACTGTATTGGGTGTTTTTTTTAAGTTGGTTTTGCAATTTTTATTAACAAAAGCAATTAGGTTGGGTAGGGCAGTTGGGTTTGCGTACCAGTCTCCACCACCATTATATTTTAAAATGGCGACTTCTTGTGCGTTTATAACTTGCAATAAAAGAAAAAATAAAAGAAAAAAACTTTTTTTTAACATCTTGTTTGGTTGATGTTGCAATATAGTAAATACAAAATAAAAATGCTATTGATATTTAATGACGTTTTTAAAAGTTACTTTTCCTTTTTTGTGCGATAATTTTTATGTTAAAATTTCTTCTTTTTACGTTGTTTTATATCTACTTTTTTAGTTATAATGGCATTTGAAAAAAGAATTAGAATTATTAGTAATATTGTCGTTGTTTTTATAAAAATATTATTACTAATAAATACAAAAGAAAAACTAAAAACATACACAATAACAAAAAATATATGATTTGGTTTTCTTATTTTAGCAACTCAATTTAAACTACTAAATGGACATCAATTTCAATAAAAACGAAGACTATAACAGACTCTTAGCTTCTGATTTACAAAAACGTTTTGCCCTTCTAAAATTAGGTGGAGGACAAAAACGTATTGATAAGCAACATGCAAAAGGAAAACTAACAGCTCGAGAACGTATTGATTATCTGTTAGATAGCAATACAAAAAGTATAGAAATTGCTGCTTTTGCAGGAGATAAAATGTATGCAGAACACGGTGGTTGCCCATCTGCAGGCGTAGTTGTAAAAATGGGCTATATAAATAAAAAGCAGTGTATTGTAGTTGCTAATGATGCCACAGTAAAAGCAGGAGCTTGGTTTCCTATAACAGGAAAAAAGAATTTACGTGCCCAAGAAATTGCCATAGAAAACAGATTGCCTATTATTTATTTAGTAGATTCTGCAGGAGTATATTTGCCTTTGCAAGATGAAATTTTTCCAGATAAAGAACATTTTGGACGTATTTTTAGAAACAATGCCATTATGAGCAGTATGGGAATTATCCAAATTGCTGCAGTAATGGGGAGTTGTGTTGCAGGTGGTGCATATTTACCTATTATGAGTGATGAGGCTTTGATTGTTGATAAAACAGGAAGCATTTTTTTAGCAGGAAGTTATTTAGTAAAAGCCGCCATTGGTGAAAATATAGATAATGAAACTTTGGGTGGAGCAACTACACATACCGAAATTTCTGGGGTGATTGATTACAAAACCAAAGACGATAAAGAAGCCCTAGATACCATTAAAGACATTATTGATAAAATTGGTGATTTTGACAAAGCAGGTTTTAATAGAAAAGAAGTTTTTTTACCTAAAAAAGAAGAAAAAGAACTCTTCGGAATTTTACCAAAAGCAAGAAATATACCTTATGATATGTTAGAAATTATCTACCGATTAGTAGATAAATCTGACTTTAAACAATACAAAGAAGGCTACGGAAAAACTATTTTAACTGGGTATGCCAGAATTGATGGTTGGGCAGTTGGTATTGTTGCTAATCAACGAAAATTGGTAAAAACAAAAAAAGGAGAAATGCAATTTGGAGGTGTTATTTATAATGATAGTGCTGATAAAGCAACTCGATTTATAGCCAATTGTAATCAAAAAAAAATTCCGTTAGTATTTTTACAAGATGTAACAGGTTTTATGGTAGGAAGCAAATCAGAACATGGTGGTATTATAAAAGATGGAGCTAAAATGGTCAATGCAGTGAGTAACTCCGTAGTGCCAAAATTTACTATTATTATTGGAAATTCTTATGGTGCAGGTAACTATGCAATGTGTGGAAAAGCTTACGACCCAAGATTAATTGTATCTTGGCCAAGTGCCGAGTTGGCTGTAATGAGTGGAAATTCTGCAGCAAAAGTATTGCTACAAATAGAAAAAGCATCTTTACTAAAAAAAGGCAAAAAAATTACACCCGAAAAGGAAGCAGAGCTATTTAATAAAATAAAATCAAGATATGATGAACAAGTATCACCATATTATGCAGCAGCACGTATTTGGACTGATGGAGTTATTAATCCGTTAGATACTAGAACATGGATTTCTATGGGGATTGAAGCAGCAAATCATGCACCGATTAAAAAACAATTTAATATGGGAGTATTGCAAGTTTAATATTAGAAAAATAGATAATAAAAATAAACCAATAAAAAATTCAATAATAAAAATGGGAAGAGCATTTGAATTTAGGAAAGCAAGAAAAATGAAACGATGGTCTGCAATGGCAAAAACTTTTACTAGAATTGGTAAAGATATTGTAATGGCAGTAAAAGAAGGAGGTTCAAACCCAGAAACAAACTCACGTTTAAGAGCCGTAATACAAAATGCAAAGGCAGCAAATATGCCCAAAGACAATGTAGAACGTGCCATAAAAAAAGCCTCTGATAAAGATACAGCTAATTACAAAGAAGTATTATTTGAAGGATATGCACCACACGGAATTGCAGTAGTTATAGAAACTGCAACAGACAACAACAACAGAACTGTTGCCAATGTGAGAGCTGTTTTTAATAAATGTAATGGAAATTTTGGAACATCAGGTTCTGTAATTTTTATGTTTGATCATACCTGTAATTTTACCGTAAAAAAAGAAAATATTTCTATTGATATGGAAGAGTTAGAACTAGAGCTCATAGATTTTGATGTAGAAGAAGTTTTTATTGATGAAGAAGGTGTAATAGTATATGCCCCCTTTGAGCAATTTGGAGCCTTACAAAAGTTTTTTGAAGAAAATAATGTAGAAATTTTATCCTCTGGATTTGAAAGGATTCCAACTACAACCACCAAACTTAATGAAGAACAACAAGCAGATGTTGAAAAACTTTTAGAACGTTTAGAGGAAGATGATGATGTACAACATGTGTATCATAGTATGGAGTAAGCTCTTATAGTAATCTAGATTAGATGTTTATTGATTTTTTACTCGTCTAAAACAAATTTATAATCCTTATTTTTAAAAATTTATTGGATAATTTTAACAAAAAATACCCCTCAAAGAGATTTAAATCTTTTATAAGAGATGCTATTTTTTATGAGGGTTCTGTTTTTTTTTCAGGAAATAGATTAAGTAAGTGCCTAATTTTCATTAGCACGCTCAATAATGTTTTGAGGGAGTGTTTTTTTTGCTTTTGCCCCCATTTTTTTAAGTTTTTCTACACTACTAATAAGGTTTCCACGTCCGTCCACTAATTTATTCATGGCAGCGTTATAATCTGATTTAGAAGCATCAATCTTTTTACCAATACCAATTAAATCTTTAAGTAACCCATCAAATTTATCATACAAAGCACCAGCTTGTCGTGCTATTTCTATGGCATTTCGTTGATGTTTCTCATTATTCCACATAGTATCAATAGTTCGTAAAGTTGCTAACAGGGTAGTGGGTGTAACAATAACAATATTTTTTTCAAAAGCCTTATTATACAAATTATTATCAACATTTAAAGCTACAGCAAAAGCAGGCTCAATGGGTACAAAAAGTAGCACAAAATCGGGAGATGCTATTTTATAAATATCTTCGTATTTTTTTTCTGATAATTGTTCTATATGACGTTTTAATGAAGCAATATGTTCTTTTAAAAATTGCACTTTTTTTGCTTCATCATTTGTATTTACAAACTGCTCATAAGCAGTTAAAGATACTTTAGAATCTACCACCATTTTTTTATTATCTGGTAAATGAATTACCACATCTGGCAATATTTTTTTTCCGTCTTCATTAGTAAAGCTTTTCTGCACATAGTACTCTCTATCTTTCTCTAATCCAGACTTTTCTAAAACACGTTCTAAAACCAACTCTCCCCAATTACCCTGTAATTTGCTATCTCCTTTTAAAGCTTTTGTTAGGTTTATGGTTTCTTTACTCATTTGTAAATTAAGTTCTTTTAAACCAATAATTTGTTGGCGAAGTGCTGCATGATAATCTATACTTTCTTTATGAGTTTTATCTACTTTATCTTCAAAAGTTTTAATTTTTTCTTGAAGAGGGGATAAAATATTTTGAATATTTTTTTCATTGACTTTGGTGAATTTTTCAGATTTTTCTTCTAAAATTTTATTTGCCAAATTTTCAAATTCTTTGGTGAATTTTTCTTGTAATTTTTCTACTTCATTTCTATTTTCATCTAGTTTTAGCTGTAAATTTTGTAAATCAGCATCTTGACGTATGTTGATAGCAATTAATTTTTCTCTTTCTAATTGAGTAGATTTTGCAACGTTTTGCAGTTCATTTATGGTTTTTTCTGCTTTTTCTTGGGTTTTAGTAAGCAAATAATTACGTTCTTGTAGGGGCGCTTTCTCTTTTTCGAAAGATAATTTAGAAAGTAATCTCCCTAAAAATAAGCCAATTGCAAAGGCTATAATGGTAATGAGCAAGTAAATAAATAATTCATTCATTAGATTCAAATTAAGTCCTTAAATTTAACATTTTTAAAATAGATAATGAAAATAGTATCAAAATTTATATTTACAAAAATTTTAGGGTGGAAATTGGTAGGATCATTTCCTAAAGAAATACAAAAGTACGTTTTAATTGGAGTTCCTCATACTAGTAAAATGGATTTTGTTATTGGTGCTTTGGTAAAGTTTATGACTAAAGAAAAAATTAATTTTATTGGTAAATCTTCTTTATTTAAATGGCCTTTTGGTTTCTTTTTTAGAGCATTAGGTGGTACTCCTGTTGATAGAAATAAAAGTAATAATTTGGTAGATGCAATTATAACTATTTTTAATACAAAAAAAGAGTTTAGATTGGCAATGTCTCCAGAAGGAACTAGAAAAAAAGTAGATCAATGGAAAACGGGGTTTTATTATATTGCCAAAGGTGCCAATGTACCTATTGTATTTTTTACTTTTGATTTTGGTAGAAAACAAGTTGCTTTATCTAAGCCCTATGATATAACTGAAAATAAGGAAAAAGATTTTGCTTTTTTTTATAATTATTTTAAAGATATAAAAGGTAAATATACAGATTTTCAATAAAAAAGCCTCTAAGAAACAAGAGGCTTTCTCTATTTTATAAAAAATAATATTTACTTAAATTTTTGAGCTACTTTTTCTACAATACCCACCACAACTTCGGTTGCTTTTATAATACTTTCTGTAGGAATGTACTCATACCTACCATGAAAATTATGTCCACCAGCAAAAATATTAGGACAAGGTAACCCTTTATAAGATAATTGAGAACCATCTGTACCTCCTCTAATTGGTTTAATTAAAGGCACAATACCCATATCTTTCATTACTTCTTCTGCAATATCTACAATGTGCATTACTGGAGTTACTTTTTCTTTCATATTAAAGTATTGATCATTTATTTCTACCTCAATTAAGTCATTTCCTATTTTTTTATTGATATTATCAGCCACTTGCTGTACCAATTCTTTACGTTGATTAAACAACTCTAAATCATGGTCTCTAATAATATACTCTAAAACTGTTTGCTCTACTTTTCCAGTCATATCATGCAAATGAAAAAAACCTTCATAACCAGATGTTTTTTCTGGTACTTCATTTGCTGGTAAAGCAGCAATAAATTCATTGGCAATTAGCATAGAATTAATCATTTTTCCTTTGGCATAGCCTGGATGCACAATTTTACCATTAATAATGATTTTTGCACCCGCAGCATTAAAATTTTCATATTCTAATTCGCCCACTTGACTTCCATCCATTGTGTATGCCCAATCTGCACCAAATTTATCTACATCAAATAGATGAGCTCCTTTGCCAACTTCTTCATCTGGTGTAAAACCAATTCTAATTTTACCGTGTTTAATTTCTGGATGAGCAATTAAATACTCCATAGCAGATACAATTTCTGTAATTCCTGCTTTATCATCTGCACCTAAAAGGGTGGTTCCATCAGTAGTAATAATGGTTTGTCCTTTGTATTGCAATAAATCATCAAAATAATCTGGAGATAAAATAATATTTTCTTTTTCATTTAATAAAATATCTCCCCCATCATAATTTTTATGAATTTGTGGCTGTACATTTTTTCCAGTAAAATCTGGGCTTGTATCTATGTGTGCAATAAAACCAACGGTGGGCACATTATATTCTAAATTACTTGGTAATGTAGCCATAATGTAACAATTATTGTCTAAGGTAACATCCTCTAGACCAATATCTTTGAGCTCTTTTTCTAATATTTTTGCTAAATCCCATTGATGTTTTGTACTAGGAAAATTTGGGTTGTTAGGGTCAGATTCTGTATGAATTTTTACATATTTAATAAATCTATCGATGATGTGTTTTGTGTTCATTTAATGATGTTTTTAGTATTTCAAAAATAAAAAATTAGATGTTATTTTAGTTGTATTTTATCAATTAATTTAAAAGCTTTACAAAAACGCTTCTTCACCAAAGAATCTCCATATAATTCTATTTTAGCTAAAAGGTAGTTGCTATCATTTATTCTTATAAAAATAGTACTTTTTTGATAAGGAAACCCTTGTTTTAATCCTTTAGAAATAGAAATAAAAGTGGGCTTTTTTAGTACTTTTATTTCTCTTGATATGGTTTCGATTGATTGATATAATTTAGTGTTTAAATGTATTTTTTCTTTAAATTTTTTAGTAAAATTAATAGGTTTATAAATAAAAGTAACATCTATTAGTGTTGTTTCTGTAAGCTGTTTGGTGGTATCTGCACAATAAATAGAGGTTTGAGTAGCATCATAATATAAATTAGTTTTCCAATTTTTTGGAACCTCGATAGAGAATAGTTTTTTAATATCTGTTACCGTTTCTAGGTTAGAAAAAGAGTCTGATTTGCAGTTATAGATACTTTTTAAATTAGATTTTCTATTACAAGAAGTAAATATAATTGCAGAAATTACTGTTAATAAGAAGTAATATTTCATTATTTTAATATGAGTTTACCTATTTTTTTATGTCCACTTAGCCAAGCGTTATTTTTATTTACAAATTGGATGGAGTAGTAACTATCTTTACTAACATCTGTCCATGTTTTACCTCCATCATTAGAAAAAGAGATACCTGTTTTTCCTACAGCAAACACTTCTTTTCCGTTAGTATTGGGTACATATTGTACACAA
>CAZZPG010000003.1:0-28717 GCA_964655975.1 uncultured Flavobacteriaceae bacterium | reverse complement strand
ATTCATTGTACAAAACTGCATTTTTATCAAAACCTGCTGCTAATCCTACAGGATTTTTAAAAATTAACCCAAATAAATTACGTTCTAACTTTTTATCATTTACTTGATATATAGCACGTATAAAATTGGGTACAAACGGAATTTTATGTATTAATTTAAAAAAAAAGAATATAAAATGGTGTACCTTTTCTGGGTCAATTAAAAATAATAGTGGGCGAATGAGTCGTTTGTACATCGTTTATTTTTATTCCGTAATTTTATAGGAATATTTGTTTGTTTTTAAAATATAAAAAAGCACTTATTTTTATTAGAATTTTTTCTAATTACTATCTTAAAACAGCTTGTAAATTCTTTTTAAAAGTTATTTGTAATTTTTGCATTATTTTTTCTATCTGTTTCTCTGCAAGAGTTTTATTTACATCTTGTAATACAAAACTTACTGCATAAGATTTTTTACCTTTTGGTAATTTATCACCTTCATAAACATCAAACAAATCTACTTCTTTTAGTAATTTTTTTTCTGATTGAAATGCTAAATTATATACTTCTTTAAATGTTGTTTTTTTGTCTAACAACAATGCTAAATCTCTTTTTACAGCTGGAAATTTTGGTAAATCTATTACTTTTACTTTCTTTTTTCCTACTAAGTTAAGTACATTATTCCAATTAAAATCTGCATGCAATACTTCTTGTTTAATTCCAAATTCTTTTAACAATGTTCTTTTTACTACACCTAATTCTACCAATTTTATTTTTCCAAAACTTAACGTAATCCCTTCTGCAAAAACATCAGACTTAGAAGGTGTTGTTTTCACTTTATCAACTCCTAATCTATTTAATAGGGTGGTTACAATTCCTTTTAAATAAAAGAAATCTGATACTTTATTAGCTAATTTCCAGCTTTCTTTGGTTCTATTTCCTGTAACAAATAAGGTTATATGTTTATCTTCTTGATAGTTTTTATCGTATTTATGATATGTTTTACCAAATTCATAAAATTTTAATGAATTATTTTTCCTATTAATATTATATGCTACTGATTCTAATCCACTAAATAATAAAGATTGACGCAATATTTTTAAATCATTACTCAACGGGTTTAGTATTTCTACATTAGTAGATTCATTTAAATTTTCTGTTAAATTAATATAGTCTGGTTTGGTAAGTGAATTTGCCATTGTTTCATAAAACCCTTGTGCAGTTAATTGATTGGCAATAATATTTTCTATATTGGTATTTTTGTTAGAGTCAAAGGAAATAGATGTATTTAATTTGTGTGAAAATTCTATATTATTATATCCATAAATACGTAAAATTTCTTCAATAATATCTGCTTCTCGCCGAACATCAACACGGTAAGAAGGAATTGTTAATCCTAAACCTACTTCTGTTTCGCTACTAATTTTAATTTCTAAGGAAGCTAAAATCTTTTTTATGGTTTCTCTTGCTATTTTTTGACCAATTAATCTGTCTACATTTTTATAAGATAAGAGTACTTGAAAATCTTCTATTTTTTTTGGATAAAAATCAGTAACTTCTGATGATAATTTTCCTCCTGCGTATTCTTCAATCAACAAGGCGGCTCGTTTTAATGCATATTTTGTTAAGTTTATATCTACACCTCTTTCAAAACGAAAAGAAGCATCTGTATTTAAAGCATGTCTTTTGGCTGTTTTTCTTATAGATACTGAGTTAAAATAAGCTGATTCTAAAAAAACAGTAGTTGTATTTTCTGTAACTCCAGAGTTTAGTCCTCCAAAAACACCACCAATACATAATGGGTTTGAGTTTGCATCACAAATCATTATATCTTCTTTATGTAATTCTCTTTCAACCCCATCTAAAGTGGTAAATTTTGTACCTGTTTCTAATGTTTTTACTATAATTTTATTTCCATCAATTTTTGAGGCATCAAAGGCGTGTATAGGTTGCCCTAGCTCATGCAAAACATAATTGGTAATATCTACAATATTATTTTTTGGTATTAATCCTATTGCTTTTAACTTGTTTTGAATCCATTCTGGAGAGTCTTTAATTTCTATATCTGTGATTGTAATTCCACAATATCTTGGTACTAAATTTTTATTTTCTACTTCAACATTAATCTTATGAGTTACTCCATCTACATGAAAACGACTTACTGATGGTGAAATTAGTTTTAAATTAATATCCTGTTGCATTAACCCTGCACGTAAATCTCTTGCTACTCCAAAATGACTCATTGCATCTGCTCTATTGGGTGTTAATCCTATTTCAAAAACATAGTCTTTTTCTATATTAAACACTTTAGAAACTGGGGTTCCTGCTTTAAGTTTATCATCAAGAATCATAATTCCACTATGTCCTTTTCCAAGACCTAATTCATCTTCGGCACAAATCATCCCAAAACTTTCCTCTCCTCTTATTTTACCTTTTTTAATTTTAAAAGACGCTCCTTTATCATCATACAATACCGTTCCAATAGTTGCTACAGGTACTTTTTGTTCTATGTCTATATTAGTTGCTCCACATACAATTTGTACTGGTTCTCCATCTCCTAAATCTACTGTGGTAATTTTTAATCTATCTGCATTTGGGTGTTGTTTGCAAGTAAGTACTTTTCCTACTACAACCCCTTGTAAACTTCCTTTTATAGATTCTATAGTTTCTATTCCTTCTACTTCTAATCCTAAATCGGTTAGCAATTCCCCTGTTTTTGTTGGTTGCCAATCTATTTGTAAAAATTGCTGTAGCCAGTTGTATGATATTTTCATTTTTCTTTTTAAAGATTTTAAGTTTGCAAATTTACATATTTTCTATTGATAATAGAGGGCTACATTTCTTGAAATTTTCATAAAATAGCTTAGGTTTAACTTGTAAAAAAATAAGGAATGGAAACAATATATTTTATAAATATTTAAATATGTTTGATATTTAGCTAATATTTGCCCACAAACCACTATTTTTTTGCAATTCTGTATAGGTTTTTAACAACATTACATTTTCTAGATTCGTTAAATTTGGGTCATTTTGTAAAAGTTCTATAGCTATATTTCTTGCTTTTACAAGTATTTCTGTGTCTTTAACAACATCAGCAATTTTTAGATTTAAGACACCACTTTGTTGAGTTCCCATAATATTTCCTGGTCCACGTAATTTTAAATCTACTTCGGCAATTTTAAATCCATCTGTAGTTTCTGTCATGGTTTTTAAACGTGTTTTTGCTTCTTCAGACAATTTAAAACTAGATAATAAAATACAATAACTTTGATATGCACCACGCCCAACTCTACCACGTAATTGATGTAGTTGTGATAAGCCAAAGCGTTCTGCACTTTCTATAATCATTACACTTGCATTGGGTACATTTACCCCTACTTCTATAACAGTTGTGGCAACCATAATTTGAGTTTCACCTCTTACAAATCGGTTCATTTCATACTCTTTATCGGCAGATTTCATTTTACCATGTACAATACTAATTTGATATTTTGGTATCGGAAATTCTCTTGATACACTTTCATAACCATCCATCAAATCTTTATAATCCATCACTTCAGACTCTTTAATTAATGGATACACAATATACACTTGCCTCCCTTTGGAAATTTCATCCTTTAAAAACTTAAAAACAGACAATCTATTACTATCAAATCTATGTATTGTTTTTACTTCTTTTCTACCAGGGGGCAACTCATCAATTATAGAAATATCTAAATCTCCATACACAGACATCGCTAAAGTTCTTGGTATTGGAGTAGCTGTCATCACCAAAATATGAGGTGGTAATAAATTTTTTTTCCACAATTTAGAACGTTGTGCTACTCCAAACCTGTGTTGCTCATCAATAATGGCAACTCCCAAATTTTTAAATTGTACTTTATCTTCTAACAAAGCGTGCGTACCTATTAATATATGTAAAGTTCCATCTGTTAATTGCTGATGAATTTCTCTTCTTTTCTTTGTCTTTACAGAGCCTGTAAGCAAATTAACTTTAATAGATAAATTGCCCAACAACTTTTTAATACTATGATAATGTTGCGTTGCTAAAATTTCTGTAGGAGCCATTAATGTTGCCTGAAAACCGTTATCTATGGCTAATAAAATAGTTAATAATGCCACAATTGTTTTCCCAGAACCAACATCTCCTTGTAATAACCGATTCATATGTGCTTTTGAGGCTACATCTTTCCTAATTTCTTTGAGTACTCTTTTTTGAGCATTGGTTAAACTAAAAGGTAAATTATTATGATAAAAATTAGTAAAATAATCTCCTACTTTTTCAAAAACATATCCTTTTATTTTATTTTTTCTGATGATTTTTTTCCGAAGTAATTGTAGTTGAATAAAAAACAACTCCTCAAACTTTAATCTGTATTGAGCTTTGGCTAATAATTCTTGATTTTTAGGAAAATGTACATTTAGTAAAGCTTCCTTTTTAGGCATCAACCTAAATTGATTTAAAAAATAAGTAGGAAAACTTTCTTCAATTTGATGATGAACATCTTCAAACAAATGTTGCATAATACCTCTCATCACTCTATTAGAAACTCCTTTATTACCCAATTTTTCTGTTGATGGATACACAGGTTGCATTGAAGATTGTAACTTCTTTTTATAATCTACCAACAAATCCATCTCTGGATGTGGCATATTAAATTTCCCATTATAAAGACTTACTTTCCCATAGATGACATAAAAAATATTAAATTTTAAACTATCTTTTATCCATTTTACACCCTTAAACCAAACTAGCTCAATACTACCAGTATCATCTATAAAAGTAGCCACCAATCTACTTCCTCTTTTTTGCTGTACAGTTCTAAGACTTGTTATTTTACCTACAATTTGAACTTCAGAACTATTATTTTGTAGTTCTTTTATTTTATAAAAAGTAGTTTTATCAATATATCTAAACGGAAAAAAAGTAAGTAAATCTCTACACGTTTTTACCCCTAACTCTGCATTTAGTAATGAGGCCTTTAAAGATGTAACACCTTTAATATAAGTTATTGGTTTATTAAGAATCATACACACATAAATAACACTTTACGAAAATACAAAATGCTTTTAAAATGATGTACATTTGCACTATCAAAAAAAAAATCATTTAATAAATGAGATTACACAGAAACCTAACCTATGCAGTAATAGACAGCATTAGAGATATTTTTAATAAAGGAGAATTTGCAGGAAAAGCCGTAGAAAAAGCCTTAAAAAGAGACAAACGTTGGGGAAGCAGAGACCGTAAATTTGTAGCAGAAACTATCTATGAAATTGTACGTTGGAAAAGATTATACGCAGAAATTGCTAACATTAAAGAACCCTACAGTAGACCCAATTTATGGCGTATATTTTCTGTATGGTGTGTGTTAAAAGGCATTCCGTTACCAGATTGGAATCAAATAGAACCTACCCCTACACGTAGAATTAAAGGAAAATTTGACGAACTCTCAAAAATTAGAAAATTTAGAGAATCTATACCAGATTGGATGGATGAAATAGCCGTAAAAGAACTAGGAGAAAAACTATGGACAAAAGAATTGGCAGCTTTAAACAAACAAGCAGATGTTATTTTACGTACCAACACCCTACTTACCACAAAAGAAAACTTACAAAAACAATTACGTACAGAAAATATAATTACAGAATCTATACCCAACCACCCCGATGCACTAAAATTAGCCGAAAGAAGCAATGTCTTTAGAACAGAATCCTTTAAAAAAGGTTTTTTTGAAGTACAAGATGCCTCATCACAATTAGTTGCTGCCTACCTAGATGTAAAACCTGGTATGAAAGTGATTGATACCTGTGCAGGAGCAGGAGGAAAAACATTGCACCTATCTGCATTAATGCAAAATAAAGGACAAATTATTGCAATGGATATTTACGAAAGTAAATTACGCAAACTAAAAATAAGAGCCAAAAGAAACAAAACACACAATATAGATATACGTGTTATAGACTCTACAAAACCCATTAAAAAATTACACAACAAAGCAGATAGAGTTTTAATTGATGCTCCGTGTTCTGGAATTGGCGTGTTACGTAGAAACCCCGATTCTAAATGGAAACTACAACCAGAATTTTTAGAAAATATAAAAAAAACACAACAAGATATTTTACAACAATACTCTAAAATGGTAAAAGTTGGAGGAAAACTAGTCTATGCAACCTGCTCTGTTTTACCCTCTGAAAATCAAGAACAAGTAAAAAAATTTTTACAAACAGATTCAGGGAAAAACTTTACCTTTGTAAAAGACAACAAAGTATTAGCACATATATCTGGCTTTGACGGATTTTATATGGCTCTCTTAGAAAGAAAAGAATAAAATGCAAAAAAAACTACATATCATACCTTTTTTACTCGTAAGCTTTTTTGTTTTTTCGCAACAAGACTATTACAATAATATAGACTTTACCAAATCTGGCATTGCATTAAAAAATGATTTGGCAACCTTAATTACCAATACACATACCAATACACTTAGCTACAATGAAACAAAAGAAACCTTAAAAATTATTGATTTAAAACCCAACCAAACAACCAATATTTTATTGCTATATGGTTTTAGTAACAACACCTGCTCTACTTCTAATAACAATGACCATCGACTACGTAATAAAAATAACTTTGGAGGAGGAACTTCTTGCCAATGGAATAGAGAACATACATTTGCAAAATCATTAGGAAATCCAAATTTAGGAACTTCTGGTCCAGGAGCAGATGTACACCATTTAAGAGCCTGTGATGTTCAAAGAAATAGCTCTAGAGGAAACAAAAAATTTGCAACAGGTACTGGTAATTCTGGTAGCGTTTCAAATGGTTGGTATCCAGGTGATGAATGGAAAGGCGATGTTGCAAGAATGATGATGTATATGTATCTACGTTACGGTAGCCAGTGCCTACCAACTTTAATAGGTGTAGGTAGTACTGCCAACACCCCAGACGATATGATAGATTTATTTTTACAATGGAATGTAGATGACCCTGTATCTGATTATGAAAAAATAAGAAACAATTATTTAGAAGACACCAATAACACCTACGGACAAGGAAATAGAAACCCATTTATAGACAACCCCTATTTAGCCACCAAAATATGGGGAGGAGCTAATGCTCAAGATATTTGGGGTACACTTTCTTCTGATAGTTTTTCTTTTAATTGTTTTAAAATGTATCCAAATCCAAATTCAGGAAATACACTATACTTTCAAACAAAAAATAATATCAAAATCGAATTATTTAATATTTTAGGAAAAAAAATTATTAACAAAACAATAACTACTACAAACAATAGGTTAGACATCTCATCAATAAGCAAAGGGATTTATTTGGTCAAAATAAGTTCTAATAATAAAACAATTACAAAAAAATTAGTAAAAAAATAGTTACTCCTTTTGTAACTATTTTTTTTGTTTAAAATCAAAATAATCTAGTATTTTTACAGATTATAAAACAACACACTAACTAACAATATAATGATACATTTCTTCGGAAACCAAAACAGTAAAGTATTTATTGTTCAAGCAACAAAAGAATTAACTGACCTTACAATATCAAAATTGTCTTGGCTTTTTGGCAACCAACCAAAAATAAACACAGCGTCTTTAGACGCTTTTTTTATTGGCCCTCGTGCAGCAATGATAACTCCTTGGAGTACAAACGCAGTAGAAATTACCCAAAATATGGGGATTTCTGATATTATCAGAATAGAAGAATTTACAGCAATTTTAGAAGGTTTTTCTAATTTTGACCCCATGATTTCAGAAAAATATAAAGGATTACATCAAAACAGTTTTACCATTAATATCACTCCAAAACCTATTTTAGAGATTGATGATATTGCTACTTATAATTTAACTGAAGGATTGTCTTTAAGCCCTGATGAAATTACCTATTTAGAAAATTTATCAAAAAAATTAGGGAGAAAACTAACAGATTCTGAAGTATTCGGATTTAGTCAAGTAAACTCAGAACACTGCCGTCATAAAATATTTAACGGTAGGTTTATTATTGATGGGAAGGAACTACCCTCCTCTTTATTCAAACTCATCAAAGAAACTTCTAAACAAAAACCAAACGGAATCATTTCTGCCTACAAAGACAATGTAGCTTTTATTGAAGGTCCAAAAGTGACACAATTTGCACCAAAAACAGCCGATAAACCCGATTTTTATCAAAAAACCATAGTTAACTCTGTTATCTCCTTAAAAGCAGAAACACATAATTTTCCAACCACAGTAGAACCATTTAATGGTGCTGCTACAGGTGCTGGAGGAGAAATTAGAGACCGTTTAGCAGGAGGAAAAGGCTCTTTACCATTAGCAGGAACTGCAGTGTATATGACTTCTTACTCTCGTTTAGAAAAAAATCGCCCTTGGGAAAAAGGAATGGACGAACGCAAATGGCTATACCAAACACCCATAGATATTTTAATAAAAGCATCAAACGGAGCATCTGATTTTGGTAATAAATTTGGACAACCCCTTATTTGTGGTTCTGTTTTAACTTTTGAATATGATGAAACTAATGACCTTTCAACTGCACTCGAGGTAACAAAAAGAAAACTAGGTTTTGACAAAGTAATTATGCAAGCTGGTGGTATTGGTTACGGAAAAAAAGACCAAGCATTAAAAGACACTCCTAAAACTGGTGATAAAATTGTTTTATTAGGTGGCGATAATTACCGTATTGGTATGGGTGGTGCTGCCGTTTCTAGTGCAAATACGGGTGCTTTTGCATCAGGAATTGAACTAAACGCTGTACAACGTTCTAATCCAGAAATGCAAAAACGTGCCGCCAATGCTATCCGAGGGATGGTAGAAAGTGATGAGAATTTTATTGTTTCTATTCACGATCACGGTGCAGGAGGACATTTAAATTGCCTCTCAGAATTGGTAGAAGATACTGGTGGAAATATTGATTTAGATAAATTACCGATAGGAGACCCTACCCTTTCCGATAAAGAAATTATTGGTAATGAATCTCAAGAACGAATGGGATTAGTAATCCCCGAAAAATATATAGATACACTTCAAAAAATAGCAGAAAGAGAACGAGCTCCTATTTACACTGTTGGAGATGTGACAGGAAATAACCGTTTTACGTTTGAATCTAAATCAACTGGAAAAAAACCAATGGATTTGGGGTTAGAGGATATGTTTGGTAGTTCACCAAAAACAGTAATGATTGATAAAACCATCCAAAGAAATTATGATAAAATTACTTATAAAATTGAGTATTTTCATCAGTATTTAGAACAGGTGTTGCAATTAGAAGCCGTGGCTTGTAAAGACTGGCTAACCAACAAAGTAGACCGTTGTGTGGGTGGTAAAGTTGCCAAACAACAATGTGTGGGGTCTTTACAAATTCCGTTAAACAATGTGGGCGTAATGGCTTTAGATTACAACGGAAAAGAAGGGATTGCTACTAGTATTGGGCACTCTCCTATTTCTGGGTTAATCGACCCAATTGCTGGAAGTAAAAATGCTATTGCAGAGGCCTTAACCAATATTATTTGGGCTCCTTTACAAAACGGTTTAGACAGTGTTTCTTTATCTGCAAACTGGATGTGGCCTTGTAATAATGAGGGAGAAGATGCACGTTTGTACAAAGCAGTAAAAACAGTTTCTGAGTTTTCTATTGAATTAGGAATTAATATTCCAACAGGGAAAGATTCTTTGTCTATGAAACAAAAATATCCTGATGAAGAAGTAATTGCACCTGGAACAGTAATTATTTCTGCTACAGCTCATTGTAATAACATTAGCAATGTAGTTGAACCCGTTTTTCAACAAAACAAAGGGAAAATTTATTATATCAATCTTTCTGGAGATGACTTTAAATTAGGAGGAAGTTCTTTTGCCCAAACACAAAACAAAATCGGTACAGAAACTCCAACAATTAACAATGCTTTTCAATTTAAAAAGATTTTCAATACTATTCAACAACTAATAAAAGAAGGTAAAATTGTAGCAGGACACGATGTGGCTTCTGGTGGATTAATCACCACCCTTTTAGAACTTTGTTTTGCTGATGTTAATTTAGGTGCTGATATAGATTTGAGTAGTATCAAGCAAAAAGATAGTATTAAATTATTATTTGCAGAAAATAATGGAATCGTTTTTCAATCTGATGATAACAGCATAGAAAAAATATTATCAGAAAAAAATATTAACTTTTTTAACATTGGAAAAGTAACAAATTCTGAAAAAATAATCCTAAAAAATGGTAATGATTTATTTAATCTATCTATCTCAGAATTAAGAGATACGTGGTACAAAACATCCTATTTATTAGATGATAAACAAACAGCAAATGGTTTAGCCAAAGTACGTTTTAATAATTATAAAAATCAACCTTTACACTATATCTTTCCAAAGCATTTTACTGGTGTTTCTACTACACTCAACAACCAAAAAAAACGACCAAAAGCAGCCATTATTAGAGAAAAAGGAAGTAACTCAGAAAGAGAAATGGCAAATGCTATGTATTTAGCAGGTTTTGATGTAAAAGATGTACATATGACCGATTTAATATCTGGTAGAGAAACGCTAGAAGATATTCAATTTATTGGTGCTGTTGGTGGTTTTTCTAATTCTGATGTTTTAGGGTCTGCAAAAGGATGGGCAGGTGCCTTTTTATACAACAAAAAAGCAAAAATGGCTTTGGATAATTTCTTTAAAAGAGATGATACTTTATCGGTAGGTATTTGTAATGGTTGTCAACTTTGGATGGAACTAGAACTCATCAACCCTGAGCATTCTATACACGGAAAAATGATTCATAATGATTCTCAAAAACACGAAAGTAGTTTTACATCAGTAAAAATTCAAGAAAACAACTCGGTTATGCTATCTTCTTTAGCAGATTGTGAGTTGGGGGTTTGGATTTCTCATGGAGAAGGTAAATTTAATTTTCCTTTAACAGAAGAAAACTACCATATTGTTGCAAAATATAGTTACGAAGGATATCCTAATAACCCAAATGGTTCTGATTTTAATACTGCAATGATGTGTGATGTAACAGGACGTCATTTAGTAATGATGCCACATATAGAGAGATCTATTTTTCAATGGAATTGGGCAAATTATCCGAAAGGAAGAAAAGATGAAGTTTCTCCTTGGTTAGAAGCTTTTGTAAATGCACGTAAGTGGATTGAAAATTTATAATCTGTGTTAAGCTAAACTCTAAAAACAGTCTATAGTTTTTTTTTACAAACTAAAATAGGTGTAGCAAAATCAAAAAAAAATCTTGAAGGGAAATCTTCAAGATTTTTACTTTAGATGCTCCTATAAATACACAATAGCTATTTATTATTAGACACTAGCCTTATACCTATCTATCTCTAAACTAATTAGTTGCAAGTTTTTCTTGCTTTGCTCTAAATCATTTAAAATGGAAGTCTTAATTGTTTTAAAAGAGTTGGAGGTTTCAGTAAATAATTTTTGATAATAAGCTATTCCTTCATTTAAGTTTTTAGTAAAAGATGTAAAATATTTTACTTGTTTTCTATCCAAAGAACCTTTGGCTTCATCAAACTTATTTTTTAAATAATCTACATAAATATTTAACTCTTTTATAAACATATTTGGTCTATTAAGGTTTTCTTTAAGTGAAGATTTTCCATAAATAAGTTGCACCATTTCTTTTAATTTTAAAATTTTAGAAAAATATGCCATATTAGGGCCAGGACATACAGAAACTCCTACGCCTTCTTTTTTTGTATCTAGTTTATTATTTAACAATGCCGAAGTACCTAAACCCACACAAATACAAGACTTTTCTACAATTTTATTAAATCTTGCCTTAAATGATAGTTTACTTAATTCTTGTGCTTCTAATTCTTTAATTTTTAAATGTTGGTACTGCCTAGAAGCTGTACAAATACTCTTGTTGGTAAACTCTTTATTTGTAGAAACATATTTTTTAGGGCAAGAGCTACCAGGTCTTTCTCTGGCTATTTTTGCTAATTTTTCAATATCTTTTGTATTTCCTTTCAAAGAATTAAAAGGAACACCTAAAGGTGATGTATTACTTAAATACAAGTCTTTTTCTTTGGCTTTTACTAATAAATCTAATGTGTTATCATCTACCGTGGTTACTTCTGGCACTAATAAAAATGGAGTTCCCCACCCTACAGAATCTACTTTGTAATGTGCTAACAAAAACTCATGCTCTTCTGCCGTACCAACACCTCCTTGGGCAGTTATTTTAAGTGCTAATTTTAAAGAAGGAACTGTGCGTTTTTTTGTTTCTAATGCTTCTTTTAAAATACTAAAAACTGTACTAATTAATACTTCTTTTTGATCTCTAAACTCTGCCAAAATAGGTCCCATTAAATAGCCTGTAGTTGCAAAAGCGTGTCCTCCACAATTTAAACCTGATTCTATTCTATACTCAGACACCCAAATTCCTTTTTTTGCTAAAAATTTACCTTGAATAAGAGCCGAACGATAATCGCTAACTTTTAAAACTATTTTCTTTTTTATATAGCCATTTTTGTCTGGATAAAAATCATCAAATTGTTCTATATAGCTATACAACCTTGGGTTCATACCTGCAGAAAGAATAATTGAAGATGCTAAATTACTATTAGCAAAACCTCTTAACGCCGCATGTGCATCATTATATTTTGTAGGCAATAGCTCATTTTTACTATAATTATCTTTATCTAATTTGGTCATAATATTAACATCAATACTCCCTGGGATTAAGTTTTTTGAAATCCATTTTTTTATCTCTACTACTGTAGAATTAGATTTTATTAACTTATTAAATTCTTCTTTAAGTATTGATTGATTTGGTAATAGGCTTAAAAATTCTTTAAATTCATCTCCAAATTCTAGAGCACTTTTTTTAATATTATTAAATTGTTTTTCTACTTGATCATTTAATAAATTTAAATATGAAGTAATTCTTTTAGCTCTAAAATCTTCAACTTTATCAGTAATTTCATTGTATGGAACTTGAAACCTATTACTGTACATTTTTCTTAATTTTTCTAATAAAATATCATCTACCAAAGAAATTACCGAATCCATACCATATTGGGCAACTTTTAAAGGAGAATCTATTGTAAATCCAATACCCATAACAGGTATATGAAATGAATGTGTTTGTTTCATTTTAATTATAGTTGTTTATAAAAGCATTACTATTCAATTTTCAAAAATATAACATATTTTAGTTTATTTTAGAAATAACCTACTATTTTGTATAACATTTTTTTTAGTCAAAAAAAACTATTGTAAAATTTTATATTCCTTAACCGCATCAATAAAAGCTTTGGCATTTTCTAATGGAATATTAGGTAAAATTCCATGACCTAAATTCACAATATATTTGTCTTTCCCAAACTCATCAATCATTTTATGCACCATTTTTTTGATTTCTGCTGGTGGCGAGAACAAACGTGATGGGTCAAAATTACCTTGAAGTGTCACTTTATTCTGTGTGAGCTTTCGAGCAATTTTAGGTGCTATCGTCCAATCTACACCCAAAGCATTAACGTTTGAATTTGCCATTTCTTCTAAGGCAAACCAACATCCTTTTCCAAAAGAAATTACAGGTGCTTTATCTTTTAATGCTTCTATAATTTGATTGATATACTGCCACGAAAACTCTTGATAATCAACAGGAGAAAGCATCCCTCCCCAAGAATCAAAAATTTGTACAGCATCTACTCCTGCTACAACTTTTGCTTTTAAATAAGCAATTGTAGTATCTGTAATTTTTTGTAATAACTGATGTGCTACCACAGGATTTGTAAAACAAAACTCTTTGGCTTTATCAAACGTTTTAGAACCTTGTCCTTGTACAACATAACACAAAATAGTCCAAGGTGACCCTGCAAAACCAATCAACGGAACATCATCATTCAGTTTTTCTTTGGTAGCTTTAATAGCTTGATATACATAATCTAATTCTTGATGCACATCAGGAACAATAACATTATCAACTCCTTTTTGATTTCTTACAGGATTCGGCAAATAAGGACCAAAATTAGGTTTCATCTCTACCTCTATATTCATTGCTTGTGGAATTACCAAAATATCCGAAAACAAAATAGCCGCATCCATTCCAAATCTACGGATGGGTTGTACAGTAATTTCACTTGCCAATTCTGGAGTTCTGCATCGAGTAAAGAAATCGTATTTCTCTCTGATTGCCATAAATTCAGGTAAAAACCTTCCTGCTTGACGCATCATCCAAACTGGTGGACGGTTTACAGTTTCTCCTTTTAAGGCTCTTAAAAATAAATCGTTTTTTATCATTTTATTTTTTTCTGTCATTCCTACAAAGGCAGGAATTTTATTATCAATAATACATTATTTTTACTAAAGTAATTTTCTTTTTAGAAAAAGATTGCTTCACTTTGTTAGCAATGACGTACTATATTTTATACTTTTCTGATTTCCAAAGATTCTAAATTACTCTTTTGTAAACATGGTGTGTGCTGCTTGTCATTCCAATCTTTTGAAATATCATCCCAATTAGGATTATCTTCAATAATTAATTTAATTTTCCAATCTCTTTTCCTTTTTTTCAAGTTCTTTTCTCTTTTTATAGCATCATTTATGTATTGATACCTTTCAAGATAAACTAACTTATCTAAGTTATATTTTTCAGAAAAACCTCTAATTATTTTATGTTTGTGTTCAAACATTCTTCTTTCTAAATCATTGGTTACTCCTATGTACAGAACTCCTCACTTTTTTATTAGTAATAATGTACACGTAATATTGATGAATGGTTTTGTACATTTTTTTTTCTTTACTATGAGATTCCTGCCTACTCAGGAATGACAGTCTATTTGTTATTTCTTTTTATCAATTCTGCCTTTACTAAAATTACAGTCTATAGTTATAAAGTTATTTAATTCTAAACTTTTCAACTTTCTAACTTTTAACTTTCTAACTACATCTTACTCACTGCCTCCATCGCTTTATCAATAGCTTTGGCAGTTTTTTTCTTGTCTTTTTTTGTGATTTCTGTTGATAAAAACCAAGACTCAAATTGTGATGGTGGTAAGAAAACACCATTTTCTATCATCGCCCAAAAGAAAGTTGCAAATTTTTTAGTATCTGATTTTTGCGCTTCCTCAAAATTGGTAACCTCATCCTTTGTAAAAAACGGATTTATCATTGACCCAAAACGGTTTACAACCAAATCTACTCCGTGCTTTTCTGCTGATATCATTAAAACCTCTTCTAATTCTGTTGCTACTTGCTCAAATTGTTGATACGGATTTCGTTTTTTTAACTCCATTAATGTTGCAATACCAGATGCCATCGCAATTGGGTTTCCACTCAACGTTCCTGCCTGATACATCTCTCCTAAAGGCGAAACCATTTCCATAATTTCATTTCTTGCACCATAAGCCCCCACTGGGAAACCTCCACCTATTACTTTTCCTAAACAAGTGATGTCTGCCGTAACGCCTAATAATTCTTGTGCTCCACCAAATATAGAACGGAAACCTGTCATTACTTCATCAATAATTAATAAAGCTCCTTTGCTTTCTAAAAAGGATTTTAATTCGGTTAAAAAATTATCTTTTGGCAACACTACTCCCATATTTCCTGCAATGGGTTCTAAAATTACTGCTGCAATATCATCGTGCTTCTTAAAATGTGCTTTTACACTTTCTAAATCATTATAATTGGCAATTAAAGTATTTTTGACGGCTCCTTCTGGCACTCCTTTACTTCCAGGAATACTTAACGTTACCAAACCAGAACCTGCTGCTACCAACAACGCATCGGAATGCCCATGGTAACAACCCGAAAATTTGATGATTTTATTTTTTCCTGTATAAGCTCTTGCCAAACGTAATGCACTTAATACTGCTTCTGTACCTGAATTTACAAAACGTACTTTATCCATCTCTGGAAAAGCATCACATACAATTTTTGCTAATTTGATTTCATTTTTTGTAGATGCTCCAAAGGTGTAGCCATTTTTTAAGGCTTTAACAATGGCTTTTTGTACTTTTTTATGTCGATGACCTAAAATCATCGGGCCATAAGACAATACAAAATCTACGTATTTATTGTTATCTACATCTACAATAGTGCTTCCTTTTGCTTTTTTAATAAACAACGGATTTCCGCCTACAGATGCAAAGGCTCTTACGGGTGAATTTACCGCACCTACTAAGTGTTTGAGTCCTTTTTTATATAATTTTTGTGATTTTTTGTTTTTCATTTTTTTTTGATTCTTTCTGTCATTGAGAACGAAGTGTAGCAATCTTTTTTTAATGAGAGATTACTTCGTAATTCTTCCTCGTAATAACGTTACTTATTCAATAATATTCTCGCTGCTTCTTTAGCAAAATAGGTGATAATAATGTCTGCCCCTGCTCTTTTCATCGACAGCAAACTTTCCATCATTACTCGTTCTCCATCTATCCATCCTTTTTGGGCAGCTGCTTTTACCATTGCATACTCTCCACTTACATTATAACAAGCAATGGGTCTATCAAAATTATTTTTTAAATCTCTGATGATATCTAAGTAAGATAATGCTGGTTTTACCATTAATATATCTGCTCCTTCTTCATCATCAAAAGTAGCTTCTCGCATTCCTTCCTCTCTGTTTGCAGAATCCATTTGATAGGTTTTTCTATCGCCAAAAGTAGGTGCAGAATCTGCTGCATCTCTAAAAGGACCGTAAAAAGCCGAGGCATATTTTACTGAATATGCCATAATGGGTAAGTTTACAAATCCGTAATTATCTAATGATTCTCTTATCATTGCAATAGTACCGTCCATCATTCCTGAAGGTGCTACCATATCTACACCTGCTTTGGCGTGAGAGATTACTTGTTTCGCTATATTAACCAAAGTTGCATCATTATCTACATCATTATTATGGATGATTCCACAGTGACCATGACTGGTATATTCACAAAAACATACATCGGTAATTACATACAAACTCGGATAATTTTTCTTGATAAAACGGATGGCTTGTTGCATAATTCCATTATCATTCCACGTTTCTGTGCCTTCATCATCTTTTTTTGATGGAATTCCGAATAACAAAACGGCAGGAATTTTTAAGGCAACCACTTCGTCTAATTCTTTTGAAATTTTATCTAAGGAAAAACGTTTTATTCCTGGCATAGAAATAATTTCTGTTTCTATATTTTCTCCTTCTTCAATAAAAAGTGGGTATACAAAATCATCTACTGAAAGTTTGGTTTCTCTGACCAATCTTCTAATACCTTCTTTTTTTCTGAGTCTTCTTGTTCTGAACATAATTTAACCTCCGTACTTCCAAAGGAAGACACCACGGAGTTGGGTGTTATTATTTATTTTAGATTCCTGTTTTCATAGAAATGATATTTTACTTTTCATTCCCTTCTGAAAGATTAGGGTAGGATTTCGCAAAATGTAAATTTACCAATTCTACCACACTTTCTACGGTTGGTACATTAGCAACTTCTACATCTTTAAAATGCTTTCTGGCTTCTTTGGCTGTACTTTCTCCTATACAAAATGCTACAATATTTGGCACGTTTTCTTGTAAGTAACTTTCTACTGTAGATGGGCTGTAAAATAATATTCCTTTCACATTTTTTTCTATTTTTACAGGGCTGTACATGGTTTTATATGCTTCTATTTCGTTTACTGTAACTCCTCTTTCTGCTAAAATAGTTGGCAAGGTATCTAAACGCAAATTGCTACAAAAATAGGTAGCTTCTTTTCCTTTTATCTTTTTAGATAGATATTCTGCTAATTTCTGAGCATTCTTTTCTATGTGGGTAACTTTTCCTATTTTACGTTCTATTAAACGTTTGGTTCTTCGTCCTACACAATAAATATTTTTAAAGTGTAGTTCTTCTTTTGTAAAACTATTTAAAATGGATTCTACTCCATTTTTACTGGTAAGAATTATGTTTTCTAATTCGTTTTTTACCACTTTTGGTGGGATTCTATTAAAACGGATTTTAATAAAATCGCTATCTTGAACATCCACCGAAGGTGGAAATAATTTTTTCTGTATTTCTGATAGTTTTTTTGTAGAATACACCGCAAATTCTTTGATATTTTCTTCTTTAAGTTCCATCAATTCTTTGGCTCCTTTATTTATCAAATAATCAGCACAATCTTTGGCTAAATAACGGTGTCTGTTTACAGGGGCAGTTTTGGTAACAGTAATTTTTTTTGTTCCGTCTCTGTTAAGAACAATTCCTTTAAAGTTGATTTCTTCGGTGCGTTCATCAATATAAGCTAATGCTCCAATGGGTGCTGTACAGCCACCTTCTAATCGGTTTAAAAAATCTCGTTCTATATTTACGCAAATTTCAGATTCTCTATGGTTTAATTGTTCGCATGCATCTTTTACATACTCATCATTATTTAGTGTAGCGACCATGATAGTTCCTTGGGCTGGGGCTGGCACCATCCAAGATAAATTAACGGCTTCTTTGGGTCTTATTCCTAAGCGTTCTAATCCTGCGGCAGCAAAAATAGCTCCGTTCCAATCATTTTTATCTAATTTTTCTAAACGAGAATTTACATTTCCACGTAAACCAACCACTTTATGTGTTGGGTAACGGTGCATCCATTGTGCTTTTCTACGTAAACTCCCCGTTGCAATGACTCCGTTGGGTTGCCCAAAAAATTCTTCATTATCTTTTAGTACCAAAATATCATTATAATTTGCACGTTTTAAAACGGCTGCTTGTATGATGCCTTCGGGTAAAATTGTAGGAACATCTTTTAAGGAATGTACTGCTATATCAATTTCATCATTTAACAAAGCAATATCTAAATTTTTGGTAAAAATCCCTGTAATACCTAGTTCGTAAAGGGGTTTGTTTAGTACAATATCTCCTGTAGATTTTATAGGAATAATGTTTGTTTTATATCCTAATTCTTCTAATTGTTTTTTTACTTTATTGGCTTGCCACAAGGCTAATTGACTATCTCTTGTACCTATTCTAATGATTTTTTGCATGAGATTATTCTTCAATTTCTGTTTCAAAAATACGACTCATTACATGTATACTTTGTGGTATGGTTGTGTTTTGGTCTTTTAAATGTTTTACAAACAGAGTGGTTATTTTTTGTACAAATCTTGATGTAATGGCTTCTGCTTGTGCTTCATCAAAATTTTTTATTTTCTTTCGATGAAATGCTATTTCATTTTGTTGTATTTCTTCTAATGATTGTTTTAAGGCATTTACTGCTGGTGTAAATCTACGATGATTTAACCATTCATAAAATTCTTCTTTATATTTTTCTATAATTTTTTCGGCAAAAGGAACTTCTTTTTGACGCATTTCTAAAGTTTCATCTGTTACTTTAGAGAGTTCATCTACATTAATTACTGTAACATTTTTTAGTTTTTTTACTTTATCTGATACATTTGCAGGCATTGATAAATCTAAAATTAACAATTCTTTTTTGGTTGCAATATGTTCTAATATTATGGTAGGTTTGTTTGCTCCTGTTGAAACTATTAATACATCTGTATTTGTAATTTCTAAAGTTAAATTTTTATAGGGTGCTTTTCTAATAGATGGATGTTCTTTTACAAATTTAACAACCTTTTCTTCTGTTCTATTAATTAAAGTAACGTGTTTATTTTGTGTATATTCGGCTAAATTTTTACAGGTATGCTTTCCCATTTTACCTAAACCAAATGTTAAAATATTCTTAGTGTTATAATTAGGTACGTTTTTAATAATATACTGTATGGCCGCATATGACACAGAAGTTGTACCAGAACTTAACTTTGTTTTATTCTTTACTTTTTTGCTAGCTTGCATAATACTGTTTAGCAAACGTTCTAAATAGGTGTTTAGAGTACTTTCTTCTTTTGCTAGTTTAAAAGATTGACGTAGCTGTCCTACAATTTCATAATCTCCTAAAATCTGACTTTCTAAGCCTGTGCCTATTCTAAATAAATGATGAATTGCATCTTGATTTTTATAAACATTAGATACTTTTACAAAGTCTTCTACAGATCCGTTTGAAAATTTACATAAAAGACTAATTAATTTAAATGGATGTTCTACCAAACCTGTAATTTCTGTTCTATTACAGGTAGATAATACAAAAACACCATCTATCCCATTTACTTTAGCTTCATTTAATAATGCTATTTGATTATTTTTAGACAATGAGAAACTTCCTCTCATTACTGCATTAGCTTTTTTATAACTTACGCCAATATTGTATAAATTTTTATGTTTTTTTTCTGTACTCATCCAATAATTTCAAAAAATATGTCAAAAATACATTCTTAGATTTGATAAAAATATCGCCAAAAGAACTAATAATGTCGTTTTTTGATTTTTTAATGATATTTTTATAATTCATCGCTAAAAAAATGTACTTTTGTAGTGGTTATTATTGACTTATTTTTTTTTTATAATAATACTAAAATTATAAATAAATATAAATTTTTAAAACTTTTATGTTTAAAAACAACGCAAAAAGTTCTTTTGATGAGTTACAACTAGAAGATGGTTTTTACCTTTTAGGGTTTAGAAATAAAACCAATGAAGTTCATCATTTTAAACGAGATATTGACAGTACTTTTATTCAATTACATTTTTGTTTACAAGGCAATATTAAGTTTCATTTTAGCAGTGGCACTTACACGTTTGATGTTTTAGACAAGCATACTATTTTGTTATATAATCCACAACAAAAACTACCCATTAATTTAGAAATTAGACCTAAAACTACTGCTATTTCTTTGTTAATTTCTATCAAAATATTTCATGCTTTATTTTCTAAAGAAGCCAGCTATATTCCATTTTTAAGTACTGAAAATAGCCATAAAAAATACTATGATGATAGTAAAATTAAAACCTCTGTTTTTGAAGTATTACAACAAATTATAAACGAGAAAGTAAATAACTCTATCAAAGATTTATACATTAAAGGTAAAGTGTATGAATTATTGAGCCTTCATTTTCAAAAAGAAGAAAATATAGATGGAGAATATTGTCCGTTTTTAGTTGATGAAGAACACGTTTTAAAAATTAGAAAAGCAAAAGATATTATGATAACTAATATGGTTGAACCACCTAGTTTACAAGAATTGGCTAACGAAATAGGATTAAATTTAAAAAAATTAAAAGAAGGTTTTAAACAAATTTATGGTGATACAGTTTATAGTTTTTTGTTTGATTATAAAATGGAATATGCTAGAAAATTACTAGAAACCAACAAATACAATGTAAACGAAGTAGGGCTACAGGTTGGCTATAGTACTGCAAGTCATTTTATTACAGCTTTTAAAAAAAAATTTAGAACCACTCCAAAACAATATGTAAAAGGTCTTTCTTAGCCTATCCTCTCTATAAGGAAAAAATTTAAAGAAGAAATGAAAGTAGGTTTTATTTAACATCAAATTAAATCTCCTCCTACAAGAAAATTAGAGGTGACTTATGAAACAATTAACACATTACGATATACAAAATAAAGAACAACAATTCCCTATCACCATAGTTTGTGACGCTATTAGAACACCTGAAAATATTGGAATGTGTTTTCGTGTTTCTGAAAGTTTTGGAGTAAAAAAAATGTATTTGCATGAAAGCTCTCCTTCTATAGAAAATAGAACTGTAAAAAAAACAGCAAGAAATACGTTGCAACAAATTATGTATGAACGATATAATGATTTTGAAAAACTAATTCATCAACTAAAAAATGAAGGAAATACTATAATTGGTATTGAAATTACTGATAAAAGTATAGAAATTCAGCAATATAATTTTACCCTACATAATAAAATTGTACTACTATTAGGAAGCGAGCGTAACGGAATTGAAAATATAAATAGCTTAGACGCAACAGTTGCTATACCTATGTTTGGGCGTAATTCTTCTATGAATGTAATTCATAGTTTAGCAATAACTTTGTACGAAGTAACAAATCAATTAATAGCTCACTCTAACAAAAAAGAAAAAATAAAATAAGCTCATTGCTTACATGGTCTATATAGTGTCATCTAAACTACAGATTGCCACGTTGTTCCTCCTCGCAATGACATAAGAATTAAAAATGAAAAAAGGCGTATTACTCATTAATTTAGGGTCACCAAAAAGTACTTCTGTAAAAGATGTTAAAAAGTATTTAAACGAATTTTTAATGGATGAGCGTGTAATTGACATTCCATATTGGAAACGTTTTTTACTAATTAAAGGTATCATCTTACAAACTAGACCAAAAAAAGCTGCAGAAGCTTACAAAAAAATTTGGTGGAAAGAAGGCTCTCCACTAGTGATTATTTCTGAACGATTTACAAAAAAAATACAAGAAAAAGCTACTATTCCTGTTACTTTGGCAATGAGATATGGAAATATGAATATTAAAAAAGGCTTTGAAACATTAACCAAACAAGGGGTTAATGATATTTTAATTATTCCACTATACCCACATTTTGCTATATCATCAACAGAAACTGTAACTGTAAAAGTAGAAGAAATTAGACAGAAATATCATCCGAAGTTAAAAACAACCGTTTTATCATCATTTTATAATCATCCAGATTATATTAAGGTGATGGGTAACAATATCAAAAAACATTTAGCAAATTTTGAGTATGACCACATTTTATTTTCCTACCACGGATTGCCTGAACGCCATATTTTAAAAGCAGACCCTACCAAAAATCATTGTAAATTAGATGGTAATTGTTGCAACACGCCTTCTGTTGCTCATCAAACTTGTTATAGACATCAATGCTTTGAAACTACCAAAGAAATTACAAAAACTTTAGGACTAAAAAAAGGAACGTATAGCAATTCTTTTCAATCAAGAATGTTAAAAGACCCTTGGCTAAAACCGTATACAGATTTTGAATTTGAACGTTTGGTAAAAAAAGAAAGAAAGGAAAAGCTAGTGGTAATTACTCCTTCGTTTGTAGCAGATTGCTTAGAAACTCTAGAGGAAATAGCTATTGAAGGGAAAAAACAGTTTTTAAATGCTGGTGGAAAAACATACAAACACATTACTTGTTTAAATGATAATGATGATTGGGTTACTGCTATGACTAATTGGATTGAAGAATGGAATTCAAGTTATGAGTTATAAAAAAACCATAACTTTGTAATTATTAAATTTAAAAAAATGGATTTTTTATACATAAAAGCATTGCATATTATTTTTGTAATTACCTGGTTTGCAGGTTTATTTTATATGGTAAGATTATTTATCTATCATACAGAAGCAGAAAAAAAGTTACCTCCAAACAAAGAAATTTTACAAACACAATACAAATTAATGAGCAAACGATTATGGTACATTATTACATGGCCATCGGCTATTTTAGCCAGTGTTTTTGCATTTTGGTTGCTCTATAAAAATCCTATTTATCTAAAACAACCTTGGATGCTGGTAAAACTATCCTTTGTTTTAGTGCTGTATTTTTATCATGCTGCATGTCATTCTATTTTTAAACAATTACAAAAAGATGTGGTAAAGTACTCTTCCTTTAAATTAAGAATTTGGAATGAAGTGGCTACCATTCTCTTATTTTCTATCGTATTTTTAGTAGTGCTTAAAAATGCCATCAATTGGATTTGGGGAGTAGTAGGAATTGTATTAATTTCTGTTTTATTGATGATGAGTATTAAACTCTATAAAAAAGTAAGAGCTAAAAAAGATTGGGATAAATTTGAAAAAAAAATGATTGATGAGGATGAGAAAAATGAAAATCCTTAACCTTTTATAGACTGCTCAAAAGGAATTCTGTTTACAATACTACGCCCAAGAGTAACCTCATCTGCATATTCTAACTCATCTCCCACAGAAATGCCTCGTGCAATGGTAGAGGTGATAACTTTATATTTTTCTATCTGTTTGTAAATATAAAAATTGGTGGTATCTCCTTCAATAGTAGAACTTAAAGCAAAAATAAGTTCTTTTACTTCGCCTTTTTTTACTTTTTCTATCAAAGAGTCTATTTGTAAGTTTTGAGGTCCAATCCCTTCTATTGGAGATATTTTTCCACCTAAAACGTGGTACAATCCCTTAAATTGTGCCGTATTTTCTATTGCCATTACATCTCTAATATCTTCTACCACACAAATAATTTCAGAATCCCTTTTTGAGCTTTGACAAATATTACACAAAACGGTATCCGAAATATTATGGCATTTTTTACAAGAATTTACTTCATTTCTTAATGTTGTTAATGCCGTAGCTAAATACCCTGTATGCTCTTTTGGTTGTCTTAATAGATGCAATACCAAACGTAAAGCAGTACGTTTACCAATTCCTGGTAACCGAGACACTTCGTTTACTGCATTTTCTAAAAGTTTAGAAGAAAAATCCATAGGTGCAAAATTACTAATTACCAATAAATGAACCACTAATTTTTTAATTAAAAACCTTATATTCGTAATTCATAACAAAAAAACAAATCGTAAAGATGCAACCGCTATATATACTTTTTTTAATTGGAGCTTATTTTGGAATTTTATTTTTAATTTCATTTCTTACAGGAAAAGATGATAGTAACGAAACCTTTTTTAAAGCCAAAAGGCAGTCTCCTTGGTTTGTAGTAGCTTTTGGTATGATTGGTGCCACACTTTCTGGCGTAACTTTTATTTCTGTTCCAGGTACAGTAGCCACAGCAAAATTTAGCTATATGCAAATGGTTTTTGGGTATATTGTTGGTACATTAATTATTGCTTATGTGCTTTTACCTGTTTATTATAAACATAATGTTACTTCTATTTATCAATATTTAAATAAGCGTTTAGGGACAAAATCTCATAAAATTGGGGCATTTTTCTTTTTACTTTCTCGTACCATTGGAGCTGCTTTTAGAATTTTTTTAGTAGCCTTGGCAATGCAATATTTAATTTTTGAACAGTGGAATGTTCCTTTCATTATAACCGTAATTTTTTCTATTTTCTTAATTTGGGTCTACACACACAGAGGAGGAATTAAAACCATTGTTTGGACAGACACCTTACAAACTTTTTTTATGCTTTCTGCTGTTGTTTTTGCTATTTATTACATCAACCAAAAAATTGGATGGAGTTTTATAGAGTTTTACAATTCTGATGAACTCAAAGCCTACAACAAAATAATATTTACAGATAATTTTAATGAAACATCATACTTTTTAAAATCTTTTTTAGGAGGAATTTTCATTACCGTAGCCATGACAGGGGTTGACCAAGATATGATGCAAAAAAACTTAACCTGTAAAAATATAAAAGATGCTCAAAAAAATATGATTTCTATGATAAGTTTATTAGTCATTGTAAATTTTGTATTCTTACTTTTAGGTGCTTTACTCTACATTTATGCTAATAAATTTGGGTTAGAAGTACCTGTAATAGACGGCATAAAAAGAACCGATTTATTATTTCCTATGATAGCAGTAAAAAGTGGGTTAGGACTACCTTTAGCTATGGTTTTTATACTAGGTATTATTGCAGCAGCATATTCTAGTGCAGACTCTGCCCTTACCTCTTTAACCACCTCTTATTGTGTAGATTTTTTAGATATAGAAAATAAAGAGCCATCCATTCAGAAGGCTTTACGTAAAAAAGTGCATATTGCTGTTTCGTTTATTTTAGTAATTGTGGTTATACTTTTTAATACGGTATTAGAAAAAGACGTTATTACAGGATTATTTACCATTGCATCCTATACTTATGGCCCTTTATTAGGGTTATTTTTCTTCGGAATATATACCAAACACAAGGTAAAAGAAAACTATGTTTTACTAGTTTGTGTACTCTCGGTTGCTATTAGCTATTTTTTAAATATGTTTTCTGCTGATATTTTTAATGGATATAAATTTAGTTTTGAACTTTTAGGGTTAAACGGATTATTTACCTATTTTGGTTTATGGTTAATTAGAAAGAAATAAGATGAAATACAAACAATTGGTTTAGTCTTAATCATAGTATTTTTATACATTTTATTTATAATAAACCTTTACAATTTATCATTTACCAAACTCATAATACGCTCAAATTGTTCTTCTAAACCCATATCAGAATTATCAAACTCAATGGCATCAACTGCTTTTATTAAAGGAGAATCTTTTCTAGTAGAATCTATATGATCTCTTTCTACTACATTGTGTAGTATCTCATTATAATTTACATTATCACCTCTATCAATAAGTTCTTTATAACGTCTTTTTGCTCTTTTATCTGGTGATGCTGTCATAAATAATTTTAATTCAGCATCAGGAAAAACAACAGTACCAATATCTCTTCCGTCCATAACAATTCCTTTATTTTTACCCATTTCTTGTTGTTCTACTACCAGTTTTTTTCTTATTTTAGAAATAGTTGCAATTTTACTTACTAATTTAGAAACGGCTAATGTTCTAATTTTTTTTTCAATATTTTTATCATTTAAAAATATTTCTGAAAACCCTAAAGAGGAATTAAATACAAATTTTAATGAAATTTTTGGTAAATCTTTTATTAAATTTTCAACATCAAAAAAGTTTTTAGAGATGTAGTTTTGTTGCATTGCATACAAGGTAACGGCTCTATACATAGCTCCTGTATCTACATATAGATACCCTATTTTTTTTGCTAATTGTTTTGCGATAGTGCTTTTTCCTGTTGATGAAAATCCATCTATTGCAATGATAATTTTTTTATTCATTTCTCTTTGTTCTATTACTTAATCTATCAATCTTAACTCTTCAACTTAAAATTATCTATCTAAATTTATTTGTAAACTAAACGTACTAATATTAGAAGCAGTATGCACATTAGAATAAGCATAATTCAATTTTATTTTATTCATTTTTAAACCAAACCCAAATGATATTCCTGCAAAAGAGCGTACACTTTGCAATTTTAATTCTGCAGCTCTTCTAAAATTATAGCCTACACGAAAATTTATAACTCTTTCTGGAAATAATTCTACTCCAACTACAAAATGACGAAACATATTTTTAAAAAAGGATATATTTTCTGTTGTTACATTTCCTTCTAAATCTACAATTTCATTAGAGGGGTTAGAAACTGCTAACTCCCATTGTTGTAAATTATCTGCTGTAACATACCATTTTAAAGGTACATGGTCTAATTTATAAGCCCCACTAAAAGCTACTGTAAATGGTAGTTTTTCTTTAATAGTATTGTATGATTTTATTTGTATCCCTAAATTTCTTGCCACTACAGTAAGCTCAAAAGGTAATTGTGGATGTTGATATAACAAGCCAAAATCTACTGCAATTCCTACAGAAGAAAAGGTGCTGATAGTTGAGGTAATCACTTTTAAATTTGCTCCAACTGAAAAACCAAGAATAGGTAAATCTACGGCATAGCCAACTGAAACAGCAATATCACTTGCAGTAAAATTACTAGTTTCATTTCCTTTTTCATCTGCACCAATAAATGCACCATAATGTAAATATTTTATATTTCCGTGTAATGTGCCAAAATGCCTACTAATTGTTTGGGCATACGATACAGAGCCTATGTTTATTCCTGCTAAATAGCTTGTATAATTTACAGCCAACTGTCTATCCAAATTGTTATTGATAACTGATGGATTCCAAATAGGCTGATTTACATCATCTGTTAATGTTAAGGTGGCTCCTCCTAAAGCTACTTGTCTTGCAGATGTTGGTAGATTTAAAAAATTATACACATACTCTCCTCCTACTTGACTGTATGCAGAAACAGAAAAAAAGACAAAAAAAACAACTCTTAAATATAATTTCATAAACTTATTACAAAGAAAATAGAAATATTAATGATAACGTAATAAAATAGAAATATTTTATTTATAAAGCTCTTAAATTTTAGTGATTAGATTAATTTTTTTCCTAATAAATTAGTTGCCATGGTTGTAAAAACAACTACACTAATAGAACTAAGTGGCATTAATATTGCTGCCATAACTGGCACTAATTGCCCTGTTACAGCAAAATATAGCCCAATAACATTGTACAGTAAAGAGAGTATAAAACTATATTTAATAATAGTTATTGCTTTTTTAGAGGCATTTATATAATTTACTATTTGATTAAATTTTGAAGCATCTAAAATACCATCGCAAGCAGGTGAAAAAACATTAATATTTTCTGATAAAGCAATACCTACATTACTTTGTGCTAATGCTCCTGCATCATTTAACCCATCTCCAATCATTAATACTTTTTTATTCTTTGATTGTAATTTGGCAATATATTTTAATTTATCTTCTGGTTTTTGATTAAATAATAATTCTGTACCATTGGGTAAATTTTCTTGTAAATATTGTTTTTCTCCTTCATTATCTCCAGACAAAACAGATAAGAAATATTTTTTTTTCAATTGGCTAAAAATAGCCTTTACTCCTTTTCTGTAAGCATTTTTAAAAATATACTTTCCTTTATACTCATTATTTATACAAATATGTACCGCTGTATCTACCGTTAATTGCTCTTGAGAGGCATTTACAAAACTTGCAGCACCAATTTTTATAGTTACTCCTTTATAAGTAGCTTCAATTCCTTTTCCTATATACTCATTAAATGTATCTACTTTTATTCTTTTATCTGCAATCAAAAAATCATACAACATTCTACTTAAAGCGTGGTTTGATGCACGTACTACACTCTTTAATAGTATAATTTCATCAATTGTAAGTACTTTTCCTTTGTACGAAATTCTATTTTCATTATTGGTAGTTAATGTTCCTGTTTTATCAAAAATTATAGTATCAATTCCTGCCAATTGTTCTAAAATAGTGGCATTTTTTAAATAAAATTTCTTTTTTACAAATATAC
>CAZZPG010000002.1:0-29014 GCA_964655975.1 uncultured Flavobacteriaceae bacterium | reverse complement strand
TTCTACAAGGACCACACCAAGCTGCCCAAAAATCTACCAATACTGGTTTGTCAGACTTTAATACAATTTCTTCAAAAGTTGCATCTGTAATTTCTAATGCCATAGTTATAATTTTTTAATTTTACTTATATCACAAAAGTAATCAAAAATTTTACTCTTACAACTTTAAGTAGGTTAAATGCTTTTAATTGTATAGAGATTTTTATTAAAAAAGAAGTGATAGGTTTAGAAAATATAATTTATTCCTAACCCAAATATTTCTTTAAATTGCACTCTTTTAGATGCGTCATCATCTATAATTGTATGAAAACTTAAATTAGTAGTTAAGTATTTGTTAATTTGCATTACTATATTTAATTGATGACTTATATCTATATTTTGTGGTTTTTTTAAATAATTAGAATACACATTTAAAATGTTTTCCATAGATACATTCTCCATCAAATTTGTTTTATGATACAAAGATCCGTAGAAACCTAATTCATAATTAGATGTTTTTCCAGGGCTTGTACCGTATTTTCCTGCAAAATCATTAGAAACAAATGTAAATTTAGATGTTAAAGGTGATAAGTTAATTTTAAAGTTATCTGATTTTTTCCATAAAAAACCAGGACCAAAAGTTAAATATCCAGGAGAAAAGAAACTAGATGTTTTTATAACGGGTGTTTTCTTATAATCAAAACCATCAGAAAATTGAGAGCGTAAGTTTATAAAGAAAGAGTAATACCAATATTTAGATGCTTTTTTACCAAGTAAAGAATTGTATTCAAATAAATCATCTGTTTTTCTTTTTCCAATACCTTCAGTGTTACTTAATCCGTACTGGATTATAATTTTATTATCCCAAGTAATATCATCTTTTGCATAATTAAAATTATAATTCAAACCTAAAGTGGCAGATACAGAGTTATTACCTCCTGCAACCCAGTTTAAAAATGAAGATTGATTTCCTAGTAGTATAATACTTCCTCCTTTTTTCCAATGAGGTTTCTCTACTACTACCTTCTCTTGAGCAAGAGCAGATACCCCTACAAATAAAGCTACAATGAATATTGTTTTTTTCATATTTATTAAATTTAATTTTTAAAGTTCGCTAAATTACACTTTTTTTGTTAGACAGCAATCTTTTTTAAAAGTCACTTATTAAAAAAATATATTTAACTAGCAATTTTTTTTTAACAGAATTTGATTACATATACTTTTTAGTTTAGAAATGTCATGTAGATTTTACAAAAAAAGGGTTTTATAAAAATTGATTAAAATGTAATAGAATAAGTTTTATCTTTACATTTTAAATTTATATACGTTGAATACATTAGAATTTATACCAAAACCATTTTCTAATTTACTAGAAAAGGCAAATTTCACTTGGCAAACCCCTAGTAATATTGCATTAATAAAATATTGGGGGAAAAGTAACCTACAGCTACCAAAAAATGCATCAATTAGTTTTACACTAAATAATTGTCATACCATAACTACCATTTATTTTACTAAAAATAGGGGAGTAGAGGGGGCTAATTTTAATCTATTTTTTGAAGGAAAAAAGAAAGAAGATTTTAAACCAAAAATAGCACAATTTTTCACAAGAATTCAACAATATTGCCCATATATTTTATGGTATGATATGGAAATACATTCAAAAAACTCATTTCCGCATAGTAGTGGAATTGCATCTTCTGCAAGTGGATTTAGTGCAATATCTATGTGTTTAATGAGTTTAGAACAAGAATTACAAACAATAAAATTATCAAAAGAATATATAAATAAAAAAGCATCATTTATAGCCCGTTTAGGATCAGGAAGTGCAAGTAGAAGCATAGAAGGAGGCTTGGTGGTTTGGGGAAATCATCTAGAAATTGAAGGAAGCTCAGATTTGTTTGGAGTACAATTTCCATATAAAGTACACTCGATTTTTAAGGATTATCAAGATACAATTTTACTGGTAGATAAAGAAGAAAAACAAGTAAGTAGTACCGTTGGGCATAATTTAATGATGAATCATCCATTTGCAATACAGCGTTTTGCACAGGCTAATGAAAATTTATCAAAACTTTCTAAAATTTTACAGAATGGAGATGTGAAATCTTTCATTAATTTAGTGGAAAGTGAAGCATTAACATTACACGGAATGATGCTCACTAGCAATCCTTATTTTATATTGATGAAGCCAAATACTTTAGAAATTATTAATAAAATTTGGAGATATAGACAAGAAAATAATAGTAATATTTGTTTCACTTTAGATGCAGGGGCAAATGTACATATATTACATCCGAAGAAAGAAAAAGAAAAAGTAAATCAGTTTATAAATAATGATTTGGCACAATTTTGTCAGAAGAAGCAGTATATTTGTGACAGTGTAGGATTTGGAGCAAAAAAAGTTGTTTCTATAAAAGAATAAAAAATGAAAACATCTAAATTATTGTTTTTAGTTATTGTCGTATTTTTTTCAAGACCTATCAAAGCACAAAAAATTACTTGGTTTAATGTAGATTGGGTAGTTGTACCAAAAAAAGAAGCAGTATATTATAGAGTAGAACCAAAAAAAATAAAGAGAGGTTATTTGCTAACAGACTATTATTTGAATGGAGTTAAAAAAAGGGAAGGAGTTAGTAAAGTTTATTACCCAAATGAAGAGTATTATATTGATGTTGTTAAAACTTATTTTGAAACAGGAAATTTGCATACAAGAGTAAGGTATAAAGAAGGATTGAGAAATGGAATTTGGAGGGAATACTATAAAAATGGAAAGATAAAAGAAAGAGGTAAATACAGAGTAGGTAAAAAAGTAGGGGTTTGGAAAATCTTTTATAAGAATAGTTATAAATAATCAGGGTAAACTCATACTTTTTAAACTTTGTTGATAGTCAATGTGTTAAAAACATAGTGTTTCTAAAATTAAGAATTAAAAAAACAATAACCTCTTTGTACTCAATAAGATAATTTTTTTGAAATAAAAGCATGAGTTTGTCCTGATAAACGAAAAAGATAATATGAGAATATATTGTTTTTTAGTATATTTGCAAAAAAAAGATAATCAAAACTATGAAAGGACCTTTGTTTTATGCTAAAATTCTTCTTTTTGGAGAGTATGGAATTATTAAAGATTCTAAAGGGTTAGCAATACCATTTAATACCTATAGAGGGGCATTAAAATCTACAGGAACTCTTATAGGGAAATCAGAAAAATCAAATAAAAATTTACAAAAATTTTATCAATATTTATCTTCGTTAGAAACTAATTTGGTACATTTTAATTTAGATGAATTAAAAACAGATTTAGAAAATGGAATGTATTTTGATTCTTCAATACCACAAGGGTATGGGGTAGGAAGCTCGGGAGCTTTAGTAGCCTCAATTTACGATAAATATGCGACCGATAAAATTACAGTTTTAGAAAACTTAACTAGAGATAAATTACTAAAATTAAAAGAAGTTTTTTCGTTGATGGAGTCTTTTTTTCATGGAAAAAGTTCTGGACTAGACCCCCTAAATTCATATTTAAGTTTACCAATTTTAATCAATTCTAAAGAACATATTGAACCTGCAGGAATTCCATCACAAAAAGAAGGAAAAGGAGCTGTTTTCTTATTAGATTCAGAAATTGTTGGAGAAACAGAACCTATGATAAATATTTTTATGAATAAGATGAAAAAGGAAGGTTTTAGAAAAATGTTAAGAGAAGAGTTTTCTAAATATACAGACGCATGTATAACAGATTTTTTGCATGGAAATATTTCATCATTATTTGCTAATGTAAAAGACTTATCTAAAGTAGTTTTAACTAATTTTAAACCAATGATTCCAAAAGCATTTCATAAAGTTTGGGAACACGGTATAAAAACAAATGATTATTATTTAAAATTATGTGGTTCTGGTGGTGGTGGTTATATCTTAGGATTTACGGAAGACTACGAAAAAGCAAAAATTACGTTACAAGACTATAAGTTAGAACTAGTGTATAGATTTTAAGTTCTTATATTATGGACTTACTAAAAATAACAGAAGAAAACACTCAAAAAAAAGAACAGTACCCATTGTATTTTAAGTTTTTGAGTTTACTTTCTGTTGTGAGAGGTTACAATATTGCTGTTATTATTATAGCTCAATATTTGGCAGCTATTTTTATTTTTTCTCCAGAAAAATCATTAAAGCATGTTTTATTAGATATAGAGTTGTATATCATTGTTTTGGCAAGTATCTGTGTGATAGCAGCTGGCTATATTATCAATAATTTTTACAATGTAAAGAGAGATAGCATTAATAAACCTATAAAAACTAAATTAGATAATATTGTAAGCCAAAATACTAAATTAAAGATTTATTTCTTTCTTAATTTTCTTGGTTTTTTTATTGGTTTTTTGGTTTCTTGGAGAGCAGCATTGTTTTTTGCAGTTTATATTTTTTTAATTTGGTTTTATTCACATAAATTAAAGAAACTTCCATTATTAAAACTATTTTCTGCATCAATATTAAGATTGTTGCCGTTTTTTGCTGTTTTTGTATATTATAAAAACTTTTCACCTATCATTTTTACACACGCTTCTTTCTTATTTTTTGTGCTGTTAATTAGAGAATTGGTTAAAGATTTAGAAAATATAAAAGGAGATATAGTTTCTGGTTTTATGACGTTGCCTATAAAATATGGAGAGTATTTTACAAAACTATTAATTAATTTAATTACTTTTTTTGTATTGCCACCCATTTATTTTTTGATAAAATATCCAGAAGTAGGATTGATGAGATACTACTTTTATCTTTCAATCATTATCCTTTTTATAGTTGATGTTTCCCTTTGGAGAGCAAAGACCAAAAAAGATTACTTAATATTACAAACTATTCTTAAATTTTTGATGACTTTAGGAGTAATTAGTTTAGTTTTTATAGATACATCTGTAATTATAGAAAGGCTGTTAAAATAACTTCAGTATTCGTATGGTAAAAGAGTACCTTTGTGAAAATTAAAAATAAAAATGAGTACAGATAGAAACTCGTTGAGAGGACGACAACAAGGAGGAGGAAAGAAACCACTTCAAAGAAAACCAAAATTTAAGAAAGAGTATAAAAAAATAAAACCTACACCTAAGGCAGACCCATTAGCAGGAATAAGATTAAATAAATACATCTCTAACTCAGGCGTTTGTTCTCGTAGAGAGGCAGATGTATATATAGAACAAGGTAGCGTTACTGTAAATGGCAAGCTAATTGTAGAAATGGGATTTAAGGTAATGCCAAATGATGTTGTAAAGTTTGACGGAACTTTAATATCACCAGAAGAAAAAAAATACATCTTATTAAACAAACCAAAAAATTATATTACTACCATGGATGATGATCGTGGTAGAAAAACAGTCATGGATTTAATTGCCAATGCCACTAAAGAGAGAGTATATCCTGTTGGTAGGCTAGATAGAAATACTACAGGATTATTGCTGTTTACAAATGATGGAGATTTAGCAAAGAAACTAACACATCCAAAGCATAATACCAAAAAATTATACCAAGCATCTTTAGATAAAAAATTAAGTTTAGCCGATTTACAAAAATTGCGTGGAGAAGTAATTATTGAAGGTAGAAAAGTATTTATTGATGCTATTTCATATGTAGAAGGAGAGAAAAAAACAGAAGTAGGTATAGAAATTCACTCAGGTAGAAACCGTATTGTGCGTAAGATTTTTGAAAATTTAGGATATAAAGTAGTAAAATTAGATAGAGTTATTTTTGCAGGTTTAACTAAGAAAAATTTACCACGAGGTAGGTGGAGAGAGTTAACCAAACAAGAAATAAACACACTACAAATGGTTTAAGGAAGTAACTTTTTACAAATTTTTAATATTTAACTTTAGAATTAGATTATATAAAAAAAGGATTTTTTTGAAAAAACAACAAAGACATCAAGTTATTTTAGATGAAGTTCATCTACACAATAGAGTGTTATTAACAGATTTATCAGGTATTTTAAAAGTTTCTATAGATACAGTTCGTAGAGACATAAAAAAGTTAGATGAACAAAAAAAACTAAAAAAAGTTCATGGAGGAGCAGTTTCTAACGGGTTTAATATCTATACAGATAGAAAAAGAGAAATTTATGAACAAGACAATAAATCTATCATTGCAAAAAAAAGTTTTTCACTATTAAAAAATGGAGATGTAGTTTTAATTAGTGGAGGCTCTACCAATATAGAACTAGTAAAATTAATATCAGAAAAATCAAATCTAACCTTCTTTACACCAAGTTTACCAATGGCAATAGAATTATTAAGTAAAGTATCAGAAGATAGTGAAGTTATTTTTGTTGGAGGAAAATTATCTAAAGGATCACAATTAGCTACAGGAGGAGGAGCTATTTCTTCTTTATTAGAAATAAAAGCAGATATTTGCTTTTTAGGGACAGGATATTTAGACCCAAAAGAAGGAATAACTGCTATTGATTGGGAAATAGCACAATTAAAAAAAGCAATGATACAAGCTTCTAAAAAATTAGTATCATTAACAATTTCAGAAAAACTAAATACAGTTAATAGATATAAAATTTGTGATATTAAAGCAATTGATATCCTTGTTACAGAATTAGATCCAGGCTCTAAAATTCTTAATAAATACAGAGAAGAAAATATAGAAATAATATAATTTTTTAAATAAAAATTGTTTCTTAATTAGTAATAATTAAAAGAATATTATTTTATCCTAAGTACTTATATACCCAATAAAGCAGTACCAATTGTTCAATATTTAATTGAGCAACACTCTTTTGTCTTAAAAATAGTAAACCAAAGACAAACAAAACATGGAGATTTTAGAAAACTATCAAAAGATAAATTTCAAATTACGGTAAATAATAACCTAAACCCATATCAATTTTTATTAACCTTAATTCATGAAATTGCACATTATCTTACCTATCAAAAATTTGGAAATGTACAGCCTCATGGTAAAGAATGGAAAACCATTTTTCAACATTTAATGCTGCCATTTTTACAACCAGAAATTTACCCAAAGCATATTTTATCTTTACTAGCACAATATTTAAAAAACCCAAAAGCAAGTACAGATACAGATGTTCATTTATCATTAGCACTCAAAGAATACAGTAAACAAATAGGGAAGAATTATATTTTTGAAGTTCCAAACGGAAGCTTATTTTACTTTAAAAAAGCGATTTATAAACGTGGAAATAAAAGAAGAACCCGTTTTGAGTGTACTAATACACAAAACAAACGTGTATATTTGTTTAATCAAAATGTAGAAGTAGAAATTATTATAGATGAAAAATAATTATTACGCAGTAATTATGGCAGGTGGTATTGGCTCAAGATTTTGGCCAATTAGCACACAAGAATTTCCTAAACAATTTCATGATATGTTGGGTACAGGGCAATCATTAATTCAACGAACTTTTGAACGAATTAACAACCTTGTTCCTACCAAAAATATTTTAATTGCGACTAATAAAAGGTATAAAAAATTGGTTTTAAAACAATTACCATACCTCCAAGAAGACCAATTATTATTAGAACCAACAATGAGAAATACTGCTCCTTGTATTTTATATGCTACATTAAAAATATATGACCAAAATCCTGACGCTGTCCTTCTAGTAGCACCTTCAGACCACTGGATTGATGATGAAATAGAGTTTTTAAATAATATTCAAACCTCATTTGATGCTTGCCAAAAAGAGGATGTTTTAATGACTCTTGGAATTCTCCCAAACTCACCAAATACAGGGTATGGCTATATTCAGTTTGAAGAAAGGGATACTGACATAAAAAAAGTAAAAAATTTTACCGAAAAGCCCAATTTACTTACTGCAAAACAGTTTTTAGCAAGTGGAGATTATCTTTGGAATGCGGGAATTTTTGTGTGGTCTGCAAAAAGTATTTTAAAAGCATTTAAAAAATCATTACCCAATATGTTAGATATTTTAGATGACGGAAGTAATGTGTATAATACAGATTTTGAAGATGATTTTATTAAATGTAATTATGAAAAATGTGAAAATATTTCAATAGATTTTGGTATTATAGAACATGCCAAAAACGTATATGTATTACCTGTAGATTTTGGTTGGAATGATTTAGGTACCTGGGGTTCTTTGTACAATAAGTTAGAAAAAGATACCCAACAAAATGCTGTTATAGGTGCTAAGGCTATCTTTATGGATGCACAAGGAAATATGGTAAGAACACAATCTGGTAAAAAAGTAGTAATACAAGGATTAAATAATTTTATTATTATAGAAAAAGAAGATGTATTACTTATCTGTCCTAAAAAAGACGAACAAAATATTAAGAAAATTGCAACTCAGGCAACAGTAACTTTTGATAAGAAACTATCCTAAAATATTTAATTTTAAAAATCTAAATTTTTAAAAAAAATTATGGTAAAAAAAGGGTTTGTAAATGATTTTTTTTATTTTCAAAAATTAAAATGGCATTAATTTCTGGATGGTTTTTTAAAAATTTTTTAGTTTTTTCTAACCCCATAGCCATAAAAGCAGTTGCGTAGGCATCTACATCAGCACAATCTAAATGAGCAATTACAGAAGCACTTAACAAATTACTCTCTATTGCATAACCTGTTTTTGGATTAATAGTGTGTACTATTTTTTTACCATTTTTGGTGAATTTAAATTTTCTGTAATTTCCAGATGTTGCCATCGCTTTATTTTCTAACTCAATTATCTCTTGATATGATTGAGTACCATTTGTATTGGGTTTTTCTATGGCAATTTTCCAAGGTTTTCGTTTTGTGTTTTTACCTTTTGTTCTAATTTCACCACCAATTTCAATTAAATAATTTTTAACTTTTTTACTTTCTAAAAATCTACCAATAATATCTACCAATTATATCAATTCCATAACCTTTGGCATTGGCATTAAAGTCTAAAAAAATGTTTGAATATTTTTTTTTAACTTTATGTTGCTTATTAATAGAAACCATTTGAAACCCTACTAGTTTTAATTGTTTTTGAATTTCTATACTATCTAAATTTTGTTGTTCTTTTTTAGGTCCAAACCCCCATGCGTTTACTAAATTCCCTACTGTTGGATCAAAAAAACCATTGGTTTCGTTAAAAATTTTTTTAGATTTATTAAAAACTTCTATGAAATAAGAATCAACAATAACTGTTGTATCTCCTTTGTTTATTTTAGAAATATCAGAGGTTGGAATATATGTAGAAAGTGATTTATTGACTAAATGAAACAAACTATCTATTTGTTTTTGGTAATTAATTACACTTAAGTAAGTAATATGGTACGTTGTACCAAAAATATTGCCAGAAAGTTTAGTTATCTTTTGGTTTTTATCTGTTTTACATGAAAAAAAAAGAAAAGAACTGATTAATAAAAATTGTAATATGTTTTTTTTCATTGCCAATAATAAATTTTTAACAAAGATAGTATATAAAATTTTCTTAAATTTGCCTAAAATCTGTAAATTAATTATCATATGAAAAAAATCCTACTTCTCTTAGCACTTATACTTGTAGCAAGTTCTTGTGTTTCAAAAAAAGAGTATGCTGTTCTAGAAGCAAATTATAATAAAACGAAAGAACAATTATTGTCTACAAAAAATAATTTAACCAAATGTTTAATAGAAAAAGAGAAATATAAAAACAATGTAACATCTTTAGATACAAAAGTTACTGAGTTAAAAGAAGATAAAAAAAGAACCTTAGAGTATGTAGATAATTTAACAGTTCTTACCAAAGGAGCTAATGCAAATATTAAAGAAACATTAATTCAGTTAAGTAAAAAGGATGCTTATATTAATAAAATTAGAGCTGCAGCAACAAAGAAAGACTCCTTAAATTTGGTGGTGGCTTTTCATTTAAAAAAAGAATTAAAATCTGGGATAGATGATGAAGATATTGAAATTAATGTAGAAAAAACAGTGGTATTTATTTCTATTTCAGATAAATTATTATTTAAACCAGGAAGTTATTCTATTACAGATAAAGCATATAAAGTATTAGAAAAAGTGGCTACTGTAATAAAGGGGCAACCAAATATGGATGTAATGGTAGAGGGGCATACAGATGCATCTCCAATAAAAACGGCATGTCTTCAAGATAATTGGGATTTGTCTACCAAAAGAGCAACTTCTATTATAAGAGTATTACAATATAAGTTTGGGGTTGCACCAAAACGGTTAATTGCTGCAGGTAGAAGTCAGTACATCCCTATTGCACAAAATGATACATTTGCAAATAAGGCAAAGAATAGACGTACAAAAATAATAATTATGCCTAGATTAAAACAATTTTTTGATTTACTTGAGCAAAAAGTAGAGTAGTTTTAAGGGGTAGTATTGTTTTTAAAAAAGTAAGTAAAAGATTAAAAATTACTAGAATAGGTAAATAAAAAAATCTCAGATAAAAATCTGAGATTTTTTTAAATGGTGAGGTTAATTTCTTTTTAAAAAATTAATTGAGGTTAAAACGTAACAGGTATTTCAAAAGAATAAGAAGTTCCAGCTTCCTCTCCATCTCCTGGTCCTGAATTATTATAGATAATTATTTTTCCTTTTTTGGCACCTTTGGCATCAAAAGGAATAGATGTCTTAAAAAAAGCAGGTTTAGAGTGCATCCAGTTACCATCTGCACTACTTAATATCCCCCATTCATTTTTTAAGTTTAAAACCTTTCCGTTTTCATCAACAATTTTAACAGTTCCTAACTCTCCTTCCCACGCAAACCAAACACCTTGAGAATTAACTTTAACAGTTAGTGGAGAAGTTATTTTCTGCCATCTTTTAATATTTGCTGTAGGATGTTCTTTTCGGATGAATTTATTAATTAAATTTCCGTCTTTAAAAATTAGTTCATTTTTATCTATTTTAATAATTTTACAAAAATATTCATCTGTAGAAGATGTGTGATTTCCAATACTTTTAATGGTAAAAACAATATTGTTCCCTTCTATACGCCATTTTTTGTATAATAGTGTAGCCATATTGTCTGATCTTGCAGTTCCATCACTATTTAATGTAAAGTGTAATTTAGAATCTGAGGTATCTATCCAAGAGGAAACAAACAAATCTCTATATATTTTTTTATTCTTTTCTTTTTTAGAAGTAAAACGTTTTCTTCTATACTTAGAAATTAGTGGCAAAGAATTTTGATTACTGGGGTCTTGTTTTATAATAAGATATTTATTATTTAATGTTATTATTTTATAAATATCCTCTACTGTAGAAGAGGAATGATTTCCAATACTTTCAATAGTAAAAATAATATTATTTCCTTCTACACGCCATTTTTTGTATAATAGTGTAGCCATATTGTCTGATCTTGCAGTTCCATCACTATTTAATGTAAAGTGTAATTTAGAATCTGAGGTATCTAACCAAGAAAATGCTAATAGTTTTTTGTCTATATCTTCCTGTTTATTTTCCTCTTTATGTTCTACAAGTGTTTTTTCTACCACTTTTTCTGTTTTTTTTCTGTTTTTTTTGCAAGAATTAAGTAGTGTTACTCCTAGAATAAGAAAGGCTAAGAATGTGATTTTTGTTTTTTTCATTTTGATTTAGTTTTAAATTTAGATATTCAATTCAATTTTCATTCCATTTTCTAATTACTTTCTTAAAGGATTTCTTAAAAAGATTATCAAAAAAGAGAATGGAGTTACGTATCATAAAAAAGGGGGTTGTATAATAGAAAACTCTTTATACTCCAAAAATAATATTATTTAGTTAAACCCTTTAAGAAATATGCAATTCTTTTTTTTATAAGCATAAGTTTTACAATAGTAAATTACATTTATGGATATTAAAAAACAATAATTTTACTTTATTTTTTTATAAGAAATAAAACTATAATCATACTTGTTTTTTTTATCAGCTTTAAAATCTTCTCTATATATTTCTTTCCAGGTTTTTAGGTTTATTTTTGGAAAAAAAACATCAGCATCAAATTCTTGGTGTACCCTAGTAATATCTAAACGGTTTACCAATCCTTTTTCTATGGCTTCTTTGTATATTTGTGCCCCTCCAATAATAAAAATTTCTTTATCTTCATTAGCAATATCTAATGCTTTTTCTATACTATATGCCACTTTACAACCTTCTTTTTTATAGCGTTTATTACGTGTAATAATTATTGTGGTTCTGTTAGGCAAAGGTTTGCCAATAGATTCAAAAGTAGTACGCCCCATTAAAATATGGTGTCCTGTAGTTACTTTTTTAAAGCGTTTTAAATCGGCAGGTAAATGCCAAATTAGGTCGTTATCTTTTCCTAAGGCATTATTTTTTGCAATGGCTGCTATTATGGTAATCATATCAATTTGGTTTTAAACAGCAACAATGCCTCTAATATGCGGGTGTGGGTTGTAATTTACTAACTTAAAGTCTTTAAACGAAAAATCTTCTATATTTGTAATTGCTGGGTTTATTTTTATGGTTGGTAAGGCTCTTATTTCTCTAGATAATTGCAACTCAAATTGCTCTTTATGGTTATTATAAATATGAGCATCTCCAAAAGTATGAATAAATTCTCCTACTTTGTAACCACATACTTGTGCCATCATCATGGTAAATAAGGCATAGGAAGCAATATTAAAAGGAACTCCTAAAAAAATATCTGCACTACGTTGATATAATTGACATGATAGTTTACCATCTGCTACATAAAACTGAAAAAATGCATGGCATGGTGGTAATGCTGCTTTACCGTTAGCTACATTTTCTGAAAATGACATAGACGTATCTGGCAGTACACTTGGGTTCCACGCAGAAACCATCATTCTTCTACTGTTTGGGTTGGTTTTTAAGGTTTTAATTACTTCTTGTAATTGGTCTATATTATCGCTATTCCAATTACGCCATTGGTGTCCGTACACAGGGCCAAGATTACCATTTTCATCTGCCCAATCATTCCAAATTCGTACGCCATTTTCTTGTAAATATTTAATATTGGTATCTCCTTTTATAAACCAAAGTAGTTCATAAATTATTGATTTTAAGTGTAATTTCTTAGTGGTTACCATTGGGAAACCTTTACTTAAATCAAATCGAAATTGGTAACCAAAAACACTCTTTGTTCCTACTCCTGTTCTATCTCCTTTTTCGTTTCCTGTTGCTAAAACGTGTTTTACTAAATCTAAATATTGTTTCATATTATCTTAACCTTCCAAAAGGGGAGGGTTTCTTTTTTTGGCTTTTATAATCTCTATTTTATATTAATTATTCTTTTTCATCCTTTATCTTAATTGGGTGTAAAAATAAAAAAAGCTTCAATGTATTTGGTTGAAGCTTTTTAAAAAATATAAAAAGTTATTAACGTTTTTTAATGCTTTACTTTGTTTTATCTAGGGTGTGTTTGTCTTTAAAGACAAATGCAAAAGCAATTGTAATTACCAAAGAATATCCTGCAAAAATAAACCAAATAGTTTGCCAATCTCTTGTACCACTATTGGTATAATAATCTACTATAAAACCACTAGTATAAGCACCTAAAATAGCACCAAAGCCATTGGTCATTTGCATAAATAATCCTTGGGCAGAAGACCTCATAGAGGGTTTTGATTCTTTTTCTACAAATAAAGATCCAGAAATGTTAAAGAAATCGAATGCCATTCCGTAAATTATCATTGATAAAATTAAAAATACGACTCCTCCTGCTGGATTTCCTATTCCAAAGAAAGCAAAACGCAATACCCATGCTACCATGCTCATTAACATTACTTTTTTTATTCCAAATTTCTTTAAAAAAAAGGGTATTGTTAAAATAAATACGGTTTCAGATATTTGTGATAAGGTCATAATAACTACAGAATGTTCTACGGCAAAGTATCCTTGATAATCTTTAGAAAAATCTTCTAAAAATGGTACTCCCCATATATTTGTTACCTGTAATGCAGCTCCTAAAAGGATAGAGAAAATAAAAAATACTGCCATTTTTTTATCTTTAAATAAAGAATAGGCATCTAATCCTAAACTTTGAATTAAAGATTTTTTTTCTGATCCTCCTCCTGGAGGTATAGCGGGTAAAGTAAAGGCATATAATCCTAAAGTAATTGATGCAATTGCAGACACTAAAAATTGTTCTTTTCCTACTTTCCATCCTAATAAATCTACAGTCCAAGCAGCTAAAATAAAACCAACAGTACCCCAAACTCTAATAGGTGGAAAATCTTTTACAATATCAAACTTATTTTTTTCTAAAATTGCATAAGATATAGAGTTATCTAGAGCAATGGTAGGCATGTAAAACATTGAAATTAAAAATACAATTAAATAAAATGTACTAAAATCGGTAACGGTAGTTAACCAAAAAAGGAGTCCTCCTAAAATTAAGTGACTTAAGCCAAAAACACGTTCTGCATTTAAATACTTATCTGCAATAATACCCATAATTGCTGGCATAAAAAGAGAGGCAATCCCTAAAGTTCCATACACTGCACCAATTTGTAGTCCTGTAAATTTTAACGTTACGTACATATAGGCTCCTGCTGATAGTAACCACGCACCCCATGCAAAAAATTCTAAAAAATTTAAAATAATTAATTTTATCTTAATACTCATAATTGAATTATTATCTATTATTTATCTCGTCTCTAATTTTAGCTGCCAACTCATAATCTTCATTAGCAACGGCACTATTTAACTGTTTGTATAATTCTTTTAAGGGATATTTAGAAAAACCAACATCATCAAAAGTTTCATCTAAATCTACCAACACATCTTTTGGGTCTAATTCTGTTTCTTGTATTTCTAATTCTTCTTCTTCTTTTAAGTAGACGCCTGCTTTGTCTAAAATATTTTCATAGGTATAAATAGGTGCTTGAAAACGTACAGCAATGGCAATTGCATCTGAAGTTCTAGCATCAATAGTTTTTTTTATTCCGTTATTTTCACAAATTATACTTGAAAAGAAAATACCATCTACTAATTTATGAATAATTACTTTTTTTATTTTAATTAAAAAACAATCTGCAAATGTTTTAAATAAATCATGAGTTAAAGGTCTTAGATGTTTAATTTCTTTTTCTAAAGCAATGGCTATAGATTGTGCTTCAAAAGCTCCAATAATAATAGGTAAGGTTCTTGTTCCTTTCATTTCACTCAAAACCAATGCGTAGGCACCACTTTGTGTTTGACTGTAAGAAATTCCGGTAATGGTTAGTTGTATTAAGCTCATATATTTATTAAAAATAGTTATTAGTTAATTATAAATAAGCTAACCATTTTATAGGGCACAATTTAATAAAATTTATGAGTTGATTTACATTCTTTTAAAAAAGAATTTATAATTTTTTCACTTAGTTCTTAGAAAGAAAATTTATACTGGTTTCAAACCCTTACATTGCTTAACAAATAATTTAAACTATTTTTGTACTCATTACGTTAGTACTGTATGACTAAAAAAATTAGTTTTCTTTTTTTTCTTTTCTTCGGATTTTTTGCATACGGACAAGAAAAATCAAAAGAATTTAGGTCTAAAAAAATTATAGTTGTAAGAGATAGTATTCGGTTAGACTCTGTAGCTATTAATCCTTATAAATTTAAAATTTTTGATGCTAATAATACGCTTATAAATCTTAAAAATTATCAGGTTGATTTTAGTAATTCTTTATTACTTATTAATTCAAAAAAATATTCAGAAATAACGGTTGAATATTATATTTTTCCAAATTTTATTACCAAAACCTATAAAATTTTTGATAAAAGTCTTATAGTGCCTACTACCAATAGTATAAATAAATTATATAGTTTAACAACTAATAAAAAGGTTTCAGAAATTAAATTATTTGATGGTTTAAAAACAAAAGGTTTTATAACTCGTAGTATTACTTCTGGAAATAACCAAAATACAGTAACCAATGCCAAATTAGATTTAGAAATTTCTGGTAAACTTTCAAAAAACATTATGCTTAGAGCCAATATTTACGATACAAATATGCCTTTGCAAGAAAATGGATATTCTCAAAATATTACTGATTTTGATAGGGTTTTTATTGAAATGTATAGTAAAAACTGGCGTATAAAAGCAGGTGATGTTTCATTAAAAAATAATAAAAGTTATTTTTTAAATTTTGAAAAGCAAGTATCAGGTGTTGAGGTTGAAGCTCAATTAAATAAAAAAACTGCCATTACTGTTTCTGGAGCAGTGGTAAGAGGTAGGTTTTCTTCGTTTAAATTTACAGGAATTGAAGGCAATCAAGGTCCTTATAAAATTTTTGGAAATAATAGAGAGCCTATAATTGTTATTGTTGCTGGTAGTGAAAAAGTTTTTGTGAATGGGGTTCGACTAAGAAGAGGCGAAAAAGAAGATTATATAATAGATTATAATTTATCAGAAATTAGATTTAATACCTCATATTCAGTAACAAAAGATATGAGAATTGTAGTTGAATTTCAATATTCAGACAGAAATTATACTAGATTTGTTACCTATGAAAAAGCATCATATAATTCTGAAAAATTTTCTATTTCTGGAGCTTTTTATAGTGAAAATGATGCTAAAAACAGTCCGTTACAACAAAGTTTGACTAATAAGCAAAAACAAATATTGGCTCTTGCAGGAAATAATACCCAATTAATGGTGTCATCAAGTGCTTTTGTTGATTCTTTTTCTGAAAATAAAATTTTGTATAAAAAAAATGTAATTGGCAATCTTGAAGCGTATCAATACTCTACCGATAAAAATGAAACATTATACTCTGTAACTTTTACAGAGGTAGGTGTAAATAAAGGAAATTATATAATTGATAATACTATTGCAATAGGAACTATTTATAAATATATTGGTTCAAATTTAGGAAATTACAGTCCTGTTATTCAGTTAGTTGCTCCTAAAAAAACACAAATTTCAGTTTTTAATTTATCATATCAACCCTTAAAAAAAACTAATATTATAGTAGAGGTAGCTTTTAGTAATAATGATGCTAATTTATTTTCTTCTTTAGATAATGTAAATAATAATGGAATGGCAACTCGATTGAGTTGGCAACAAGTATTGATAGATAAAAAATGGCAATTAAAAAGTAATATAGGATATCAATTTATTCATCAGAATTTTAAGACCATACAACGTTTTCAATCAGTAGAGTTTCAACGAGATTGGAATTTAGTTAATCCAACAGGAAATTTACGACAAATTAGCACTTCATTAGAGCTTAAAAAGAATGAGAATTATTTAATTTCCTATAGTTTTAATCAATTAAAATTTTCTAATTTTATTGGAAACAAACAAGAAATGAGTAGTAATTTTAAATTTAAAAACACCCATTTTTATGTAAATGGAAGTTTTTTAGATAGTAATTCTGCACTTGAAAAAAATAATTTTACAAGAGTAAATGCAAAAATAATTCATTCATTTACAGGTAATTGGTTGGGGGCTGTTGTAGGTATTGAAAGCAATAAAAGAATTAATAAGATTAATCAAAAGCTCTTTAATACCAGTCATAAATTTAAAGAATATGAAAGTTTTTATGGTGTTGGAGATTCTACCAAAGTTTTTGCAAAATTAGGGATTAACTATAGAACTAATGATAGTATAAAAAGTAATCAATTTAAACAGGTAAATAATAGAAAAACTTTTTATTTACAAAGTAGAATTATTAAAAATAAAACAAGTAATTTATCAATTTTTGCCAACTATAGTCTAATGCAAAATAAATTTTCATCAGATAAAAAATCTTTAAATTCTAAAATCACTTACAATCAACATTTATTTAAAAATTTTTTAATTTTAGGGGCAGTGTACGAAACTTCTTCTGGAAATGTTGCAAGACAAAACTTTGTATATATAAAAACAGAACCAGGGAAGGGGTTTTATACGTGGAGAGATTATAATAATAATGGCGTTAAGGATTTAGAAGAGTTTGAAATTGCAAAATTTCAAGACCAAGCGACATATTTGCGTGTACCATTAGCTAATTTGCACTTTATTGCAACACAGGGTGCTAAATGGCAACAATCTTTAATAGTAAATCCAAGTATTTGGGGGCATAAAAAAGGGTTTAAAAAAATACTATCTCATTTTTATAGCCAAAGTTTTTTAAGTGTTGCCAATATGCAGGAGCGTATTGGAAATTCATTTCATTTAAACCCATTTAATTTTGATAAAACTAAACTCATTTCTCTACAATACAATCTTAGAAATACTTTGTATTTTAATAAAGGATTACAAAAATATAGTTTTATTTATACGTATGGAATGTCTAAAAATAAACAACAATATTTTGCTGGAAATCAAGAGAATAACACAAAAATTAATCAATTAGAATATCAGCATAAATTGGGTAAATTTTGGTTAATAGATTTTTTTTGGAGTACCTCTAATAATAATTTATATACAGAAAATTTTACAAATAGAAATTATCAAATAAAAGTAGAAAAAATTATACCAAAAGTTTCTTTTATGTATAATAAAAATCATAGATTATCAATGCTTTATAACGCAACATATAAAGAAAATAAATTTAGAAATTTTGAAAAGCTACAACAACAAACTTTAGGGTTTGAATATTTTTATAGTTCTAAAAAGGGTAATCAAATAAGTGTAAGTACTAATTTAATAGATAATAAGTTTACTGGAAACTCAAACTCTCCAGTGGCTTATCAACTTTTGGAGGGCTTACAAACAGGTAAAAATTATACATGGAGTTTTTTGGTAAATAAAAAAATAAATTCTTTTTTACATCTTAATATTAGTTATTTAGGTAGAAAAAATAGTGCTTCAAAAATTATTCATACAGGAATGGTAGAATTAAAAGCTTTTTTTTAAGAATAGGTAAGAATTTATTTTTTGGTTCTTTTTGTTTTTTGTGGAGTAAATAAATTAAAAAAAGTACATTTGTACTCATAAAAATATAAAAAAAATGTCAAGTACAATAGAAAAAATAAAGTGTTTAATTATTGGTTCAGGACCTGCAGGTTATACTGCAGCAATTTATGCCTCTAGAGCAGATATGAAACCAGTAATGTATACAGGAATGCAAATGGGAGGTCAATTAACTACAACTACAGAGGTAGATAATTTTCCAGGGTATCCAAACGGTTCAGATGGAACTGCATTGATGGAAGATTTAAAAAAACAAGCAGAACGTTTTGGAACAGAAGTACGTTTTGGCTTAGCTACAAAGGTAGAATTTAGCGATAAAGTAGGAGGAAAACACAAAGTTATTATTGATGAATCTAAAGAAATAGAAGCAGAAACAGTAATTATTTCTACAGGAGCAACAGCAAAATATTTAGGATTAGAAAGCGAACAACGTTTAATTGGAGGAGGAGTTTCTGCCTGTGCAACCTGTGATGGATTCTTTTATAAAGGGCAAGATGTAATTGTAGTTGGTGCTGGAGATACAGCTGCAGAAGAGGCAACTTATTTATCAAATATTTGTAATAAAGTAACTATTTTGGTACGTAAAAATTATATGAGAGCCTCTAAAGCAATGCAACATAGAGTTGATAAAACTACAAATATTGAAGTGCTATACAATACAGAAATTGATGAAATTTTAGGAACTAAAGTAGTAGAAGGAGTTCGTGTTAAAAACAATCAAACAGGGGCTAAAAAAGTAATTGATATAACAGGTGTTTTTATTGCTATTGGGCACAAACCAAATACAGAATTATTTAGAGGAATTTTAGATATGGATGGAGTAGGTTACTTAATTACAAAAGGAAAATCTACAAAAACAAATTTACCAGGTGTTTTTGCAGCTGGAGATGTACAAGATAAAGAATACAGACAAGCAGTAACAGCAGCAGGTACAGGTTGTATGGCAGCATTAGATGCAGAACGCTATTTAGGAGCTCTAGAATAATTGAGGTATTTTATATAATTAAAAAAAGATATAGTATGAAAATGTTTTTTTGATAATGTAGAATTAATCTGTCAAAAGTAAAATAGATAAAACTGTTTTAAATTTTTTAAAAGTATAAAATAAGAGATATAGAAGATAATATAAAACTTATTCAACCAATTAGAAGAAATTATTATAACAAAGGTTTTATATTATATTTAAATTGATGGTATCTCCTTTTTTAGTAAATTCTTTTAAAATTTTAGGCAAAACGTAATATAATTTTTCTTTAGACTTTTTACTGTCATGAAATACAATTACGCTTCCTCTTTTAGCATTTTTTATTACATTTTCTAAGCATTTTTCTTTTGAAATAGTAGCATCAAAATCTGCACTTAATACATCCCACATAATAATTTTGTATCCTAATTTTTGAAGATTTTTTGTTTGAGAAAGCTTAATTTTTCCGTAAGGAGGGCGAAAAAGTTTTAATTTTTGATTTTTGATTTTTGAGTTACTCATTGATAATAATTTATCACTAATAATTCGATTTGTTTTTTCTACATTTTTAACATAGTCAATAGTATCTGTTTTCCATCCATTTAAATGATTGTAGGTATGGTTTCCAACAGAATGACCATCTGCTATAATTTGCTCAAAAATTAACGGATATTTTTCAATATTTTTTCCAATACAAAAAAAAGTAGCTTTGGCATTGTACTTTTTAAGTTCTGTTAAGACAAATTGGGTAACTTCTGGTGTTGGACCATCATCAAAAGTAAGATATATGTCTTTTTGAGATGAAGAAAAACACCACGTATAATTTGAGAAAATTCTCATAAAAATACGTGGTGTTTTGGTAAAGTATTGTTTCATAAGTTAAGACCTGATAGATTTTTAAAACCCGTTAGGTCTGTGAATATTAAAAATGTTATTTTTCTATAGAATCCTCTTGATTAGGAATTAATTGGTCAAATAATTTTACAGTAGTAATAAAATCATATTGTAATTTACTTAAATATTTATTATCTGTATCACCAACTTTTATTTGATTTAAAATAGTTTTGTACATATATATAGTAGTATTTATATCATCAATAATAATACCTACATCATTTTTAGAAAAAGTACTTAACCATATTAGTTTTTCTTGAAATAAACCAATTAAAGTTTCAGCTGTTTTACGTGCTTTTTCTTGTTTTTTTAATTTGTAATATGACTCTGGGTATCCTAAGGAAATACTATAATGTTCAAAATCTTTTATAGGTAATTTTTCTAAAGAAAAGTCTAATACTTCTACTGCTTTTATAGTATCTCCTTCTTTTGCGAAAGATTCAGATAAACGTATTAAGTTCTTTCTCAAAGAAAATGAATTTCTTTTGGTTTGTTCATCTAAATAAATTTTACCGTCGTTTATATTTCTCCATTCCCATTTTTTAATATTATTATACATTTTTTCAGAGTCAATACGTCCCATATCAAACATAGTATGTTTTACCTTTTTACCTTTCTCATCTAAATGCCAATTTGGGGTATAAATTGGTACTAATTTGTAAGACATACCGTCTAATTGTAAGTAATCTTTTAACCAAATAAACTCAGCATCATCATTTGAGCCTCCTGTAAAATAAAGGGGGCGTTTCCAATCATTATTAGCTAAAATATCTAACATTAAAATTTGGTTTTTTGTAATAATTCTATCAGAAATTTCAAAATCTATATAATCAACAATTTTATCTGCATCTTTTGGCTTAACAATACCAGATTTTAAAACGTTTTTTTTATTTACAGAAAGGCGTATTTTATTGGTAGGATATATTTTTTCTTTACCAGTTTCGGTATCAACATAAGTAACATTATTGTTACTAGCAATCCATTTCATTAAATATTTAATAGAAATAATACTGTCTTTAAATTCTTCTATTGGATAATGGTAAGCAACATCTAATGTGCCATATTTATATTGGTTGTGTTTTAATTGAGAAGGGATTGGATCTGCTTTATATGATTTCTTTTTCATTTGATCTATGTACCAGTCTGTTGCAAATAAACTAGTATTTACCAATTTTATATCGGTTCTTATACCTTCTACTTCTTGTAGATACCATAGAGGAAAGGTATCATTATCTCCAATAGTAAACATAATTGCATTGTGGTCGCAAGATTCTAAATAAGCTTGTGCGTTTAAGCGAGTTGTGTATCTGTTAGAACGATCATGGTCATCCCAATTTTGCGAGGCCATTAAAGTTGGTACTGCTACTAAAGCAACTATTGAAACTGCTAAAGCAACTGTTTTTTTATTGGCAAACCTTTTTAAAGACTCATACAATGCTAAAACACCAAAACCAATCCATACAGCAAAAATATAGAAAGACCCTACAATGGCATAATCTCTTTCTCTAGGTTCAAATGGCTTCGGATTAGTATAAAAAATAATGGCAAAACCTGTAAAAGCGAAGAACAAAAAGAGTGTAAAAAAATTTTGTTTATCCCATTTAATTTGATAAAACAACCCAATAAGACCTAAAATTAGTGGTAAGAAATAGTATTTGTTTCTTCCTTTGTTTTCTGAATATTCTGATGGCAAGTTTTTTTGTGAGCCTAAACGAGCTTCATCAATAAAATTAATACCACTTAACCAGTTACCGTTATAAATATCTAACTTACCTTGAGTATCGTTTTGTCTTCCAACAAAATTCCACATAAAATAGCGTCCGTACATGTAACCAAATTGGTAACTTATCATAAACTTGAGGTTTTCTCCAAACGTAGGTCTTCGTTTACTATTTGGCGGAATACCTGCAATAGATTTGTACATTTTCTCAGATGCAGGTGCTACCATTCTTGGTATAAACCCTTTATGCTTATCAGACCAGTTGTGTAAAACATTTTTATAGTTATTTACAATTTCATATTTACCATTTCTTCTTTCATATTTGGGTTTATCATTTCTATATGGTTTATTTTTGTCTTGTTCTTGTTCATAACTAAAAGAATAGTATTTACCATAAAAAACATTGGCATCACCGTATTGTTCTCTGTTATAATAGGCCAATAACTCTCTAGCACTAGAGGGATTGTTTTCATTAATAGTAGTATTTGCATTGGCACGAATGGGAAGCATTACCCAAGAGGAAAAACCAATCATAATAAATAGTACAGAAAGTACTAACGTGTTTGCTGTAATTTGTCCTTTTTTTTGGGTATAATTTAATCCGAAGTAAAAGAAAACAATTAAAACAATACCTGCAATAATACTTCCAGAATTATAAGGTAATCCGATAGAATTGATAAAAAATAATTCTGAGGCACTAAAGAATTTTAAGGTAAACGGAAATAAAAATTTAAACACAAAAGCCAATACCAAAATAGCTATAAAAGTAGCAATGGATGTGGTTTTTAGGTTGATGTTTTTGTAGGTTTTAAAGAAATATAATAGTACAATAGATGGAATAACTAAAAGTGATAAAATATGCACTCCAAAAGACAATCCTACTACAAAACTGATGATGACTAACCATTTATTTCCTCTTGGTGTATGAATTTCATTTTCCCACTTTAACCCTAACCAAAATAAAATTGCCATTAAAAATGATGACATAGCGTACACTTCTCCTTCTACTGCACTAAACCAAAAACTATCAGAAAAGGTGTAAGCTAATGCACCTACAAAGCCACTACCTAAAATAGCAATTGAGGTTGATTCTGTTACTTTTCTTGTCTTTTCAGCCAGTTTTTTACCCAAAATAGTTATCGTCCAAAATAAAAATAGAATAGTAAAAGCACTTGCTAGTGCCGACATAAAATTAACCATTTTGGCAATTTGTGAAACATCTGAAGTAAACATTGCAAAAAATGCACCTAGCATTTGAAAGAGTGGAGCACCAGGTGGATGCCCTACCTCTAATTTTACTGATGTAGAGATATACTCACCACAATCCCAGAAACTTACCGTAGGTTCTAAAGTTAGTGTATAAGTAATTAAAGCAATAACAAAGGTAGTCCATCCTAAGATGAGGTTCCATTTTTTATAATTTTCAGTATTCATATAGTAGATTAAATCTTGTGGGCGAATTTACTAATTTATCCTCTAAAAAAATAAATTACTATTCTTTTAAGGACGTAAAGCATCATAAATGTTTGTTAAAAATAAAAATATTGTAAAAATAGTTGCATAATAAAAACTTTACTTTAAATTTGCATCCGCAATAAGGTATTGGCCTATGGTGTAATTGGTAACACACCGGTTTTTGGTACCGACATTCAAGGTTCGAGTCCTTGTAGGCCAACAAAAAAATCCTCAATTTAACTATTAAATTGAGGATTTTTGTATTTAGTTTGGTGCTTACTTTCCAACCAAAACACCAATTTTATAACTCAACCCAATAGAATAATAAAAGCTATTTAATTTGCCTCTTCTAGCTTTTACCAAGCCAAATTCGGTTCTTATATCTAGTGTTTTATTTATAGTGTAATACAAACCTGTACTTGGTTTTAAAATAAGCCCTTGCCCCGTGCTAATACCTCCGCCCCCAGCAGCACCAACTAATCCTTGTGCAAAAACACTTAGTTTATTGTTTAAAAATGAGTTAGATTTTAATCCTATACCAACAATTCCTTCTGCATAAGCACCAGCATTCCCAAAATTTGCAAAAGAGGTTTTTCCTGCTAAATAAAAATGATTTGATAGATATAAATTAGCTTGAAATGAGATTTGATATAAATTTTTAGGAGTATATAACATTCTTTTTGCATTTAAATAAATATCTTCTGCTATAATGATTTCCAATCCTTTTATTTTAAAGGAAGATAAATTTTTTATAGCTGTTTTTATTCCTTGTTGATGTACATAATATTTCAACCCAAAACCAAGAGTAGAAGATGTAAAGGTTTGGTTTGGGTTCATTAAAAACCCTTTATTTATAGATAGATAAATGTTATTAAATAATTTTTGTTCAATAGATATATCTGGGTAAATAAAGAAACCTCCTGCTGTATCTATGCCACCACCACCACCAGCACCAAAGCCAAATTTTGCTAAAATATTTGTACGGTTTTTATTGAACGAAAAATGATACCCAGCACCCAATAAAATATCCATATAACCACCTCTTATTCCGTGGTAAGCTCCGTCTACTTTAAAGAAACCAAACCAATTTTTAGCAATGTATGAGTTTATTTCAAAACCAGCTAATAGAATTTTTTTTCCTATTAAAGAAGTGTTGTTTGTAAAATGAGAACTACCAGTTGGGGTTAAATTGTTCAGATGCATCATTAAAGATATTTTTTTTGCTTTTTGATTCCATGTAGAGCTCACTAAATTGTTAAAAGAGTAATTATTTTCAATGGAATCAAAATCAGTATAATCAAAAGAAAGAGGAATTTGAACTCCAGCAGTTAGCTGTGTTCCTTTAATATTTCCGTTGGCAAAAAAGTTGATATAATTTACCCCAATTAATGTAGAAAATGATGTAAACTGATATCCTAAATTAAGATGAGGTAATATAAAAGCACCACTGCCATCAGGCGCACCTGCACCACCACCACCACCAAAATGGAAACCTGCATCTAAAAATAATTTTTTTGTAAGATTAATTTTTGTGCCAAGGTTGATTCCTAAGGTAAATAACCCACCCCTTTTACCAGTTATAGAGCCATAAAAACCAACCCCTCCATATATTTTGTCTGAAAGCCATAAATTGTAATGAATACCTGTTACACCCATCCTTACTTCTGGGTTTCCATCAATATCATCTGGCATTTTTGTTGATAAAAAATCTACCGAAATAAACCCTTTTTGGGTGTGTTTTATAGGGATGAAACTTTCTTGCGAAAAGAGTAGAAAACCGTGTAAAAGTAGAACTAAAGTTAGTATGTTTTTCATAAACTTATATTTTGTCATTGCAAACGAAGTGAAGCAATCTTTTTTTTAAAATCAGTAATTTTTTTAATTATATTTTTTCAAAATTAACTGCAACTACTTTGTATTCTGGAGTTAAGGTTTCTTTATCGCTCACATTTCCTGTAATTATATTGATAAATATTTCTGGTTGATGAAACGTAGTTCTTACCACACCAGGTTTTACAGTATAATTTAATTTTATCGGAATTTCTACACTTCCTCTGTCGGATGAAATACGTACCGTATCTCCAGAAGAGAGTCCTTTTTTACTTGCGTCTAACGGGTTTATTTCTAAATAATCACTAGGTGAAATGGTTTGATTATCTGTCCTACGAGTCATTGTTCCAGAATTATAATGTTCTAATTGACGAGCCGTTGTTAAAATAAAAGGGAATTTTTTTCGATGCTCAATCAATTCTGGTGATTCCTCAAAATCAAAGTTATGAAACGTTCCTTTTCCACTTTTAAACGCTCCATTAATATGTAACATTTTGGTGTCGCTTCCATCTTCTTTTATAGGCCATTGCAATCCATTTTTTCCTAATCTATCCCATGTTAATCCTTTCATAAACGGAATTACATCTGCAATTTCTTCGATTACTTTTGTCGCATTGTAGGTTACTCCTGTAGGTTGAGTGTATCCTAACTTTTGCATCATATCAATAATAATTTGTCCGTCAGATTTACAATTTCCTACGGAATTGACTACCTTATTTACTCGTTGTACACGGCGTTCTCCGTTGGTAAATGTTCCATTTTTTTCAAAATAAGAAACTGCAGGTAATACTACATCTGCTATTTCTGCAGTGGCACTCATAAAGAGTTCTTGTACAATTAAAATATCTAATTTTTCAAAGGATTTTCTAATATGATTTGAGTTTGGGTCTGTCATTAAGGTATCTTCTCCCATAATCCAAAGAGCTTTAAATTTGCCTTCCAATGTTGCGTTTATCATTTCAGGAATTTTTAATCCTTCTTTTTTAGGCATTTTTTTAACGCCATATTTTTCTGCATAATATTGCTGAATTTTAGCATCATTTACATCCATATAACCTGCTCCTTGGTGGGGTTGCACTCCCATATCTGCTGCACCCTGTACGTTATTTTGTCCTCGTAATGGATTCAATCCAACACCAGAACGACCAATATTACCTGTCATCATCGCTAAATTAGACAGCAACATTACGGTTTTACTTCCTTGGTAATGTTCGGTAACTCCTAATCCGTGGAATTCCATTGCATTATTTGCTGATGCATATCCAATCGCCGCTTTTTTTACCAATTCTTTAGATACACCTGTAAGTTTTTCTAATTCAACCATATCTAAATTAGATACGTGATTTTTAAAATCAGTATAAAAAGAGGTGTAGGTATCTATAAATTTTTGATTGACTAAATTTTCTTTGATAATATAATGTGCCATCATATTTAACAATGCTACATTGGTTCCTGGGCGTAATTGTAAATGATAGGTGGCTAATTTTGCCAATTTTGTTTGTACAGGATCTACCACAATACTGGTAATTCCTTTCATAAAAAGTTGCTTTATTTTTGCTCCAGTTACAGGATGTGCTTCGGTAGGATTTGCTCCAAATAATAAAATGGCATCGGTTTGCTCTAAATCATTGATAGAATTGGTGGCGGCACCAGTACCAAAAGCCATTTGCATTCCGTATGCTGTGGGTGCGTGGCATACTCTTGCACAACCATCAATATTGTTAGTCCCTATGGCAACACGCATCATTTTTTGCATTAAATAATTTTCTTCGTTGGTGGCTCTTGATGATGATATTCCGCCGATAGCATCAGCACCAAATTCTTTTTTAATGTTGATGAGTTTATCGGCTATAAAATTATAGGCTTCTTCCCAAGAAACTTCCTCAAATTTTCCATTTCTTTTGATGAGTGGCTCTTTTAATCTATCAGGATGATTGTAAAACTGAAATGCAAATCGTCCTTTTAAACAGGTATGCCCTTCATTTACTTCGGCAGTTTCTGGGGCTTGAATTCCTTTTATTTCTCCGTCTATCACAGATACCTCTAACTGGCAACCTACGCCACAATAGGTACAAGTTGTGCGTACTGTTTTATCAGCAAGTAAGGTTTTGGTTTCAAATGTATCGGTTAAAGCCTCGGTAGGGCAGGTTTGCACACAAGCACCACAAGATACACAGGCGGATTGGTTAAATGTAGTATCAAATCCTTTGATGATGTTGGTTGCAAATCCTCGTCCAGACATTCCGAGAATCATTTCTCCTTGAATTTCCTCACATGCTCTTACACAACGAAAACAGTTGATACATTGTGCTAAATCTGATTTTATATATGGATGCTCTCTATCTACCTTAATATCTAAGTGATTGCTTCCTTCTGGATATCGTATATTTGGAATTCCAATTTGCGCAATAGTTTCTTGAAAAGGAGTGGCTTTTTTATCATCCGTAGGAAAAATTTTATCAGACGGATAATCAGTTAAAACTAGCTCTACAATATTTTTGCGAAGGCGTTTCATTTTATCGGTATTATGATAAATATATAAGTTTTCAGAAATAGGGGTATGGCACGATGCCATTGTTTTTGTAATACCGTTTTTTTTATGAGCCACTTCTACAGAACACACTCTACACGAACCAAAATTATCTAGTAGATTATCTTGACACATTGTAGGTATGGCGTTTTTATTGGCTTCTATTCTTCTTACGAATTTTAAGATAGTTTCGCCTTTTTGTATGGGGTGGGGTATGTTGTTAATGTATGCTTTCATAATATGTTTCTTAACCGTAATGTTCGCAAAGTATTATGCGAAGTTAGTAATGAGTTTTATAGGTTATTTATGATTCTTTTTTATTAACTGCTAGGAAACGCAAGGAATTACGCTAAGGTCGCTAAGTTTTTATAAGTTGTTTGCAATTCTTTTTATTCCATTTTTAATTAATGATACGTTAAAATTGATGAGCATTTCTAATTTACAGTCGGATAATTTTAAGTAAGTTAATAGTTGTGCAAAATGAACATCATTTAGAATTTCTACTGCTTTTAATTCTATAATTACTTTATTTTCGACAATAATATCTATTCTATAACCTATTATTTAATTTTACTTTTTCATAGATTAAAGGAAGTGCTTTCTGTTTTTCAACGTGTACTCCAGTTTTTTTTAATTCATAAAATAAGCATTCTTCGTAAGAACTTTCTAATAAACCTGGTCCTAAGGCTTTGTGTACTTTTAAAGCACAATCAAATATTATTTTAGAAATTTCATTTTCAGTCATAATTTTCATTTTTTCTTTGCGTCCCTTGCGGTTAAACAAATAGTAATTAACTAATTTTCTTATCAATTATATTTTCTTTGTGA
>CAZZPG010000001.1:0-32862 GCA_964655975.1 uncultured Flavobacteriaceae bacterium | reverse complement strand
TTACTTAGTTGAAGAAGAACTTAGGTATCATAAAAGTCAGAAGCTCGATACAATAACAAAATTTGAATAATAAATAAAAGCTAAATAATCACACTTTAGTATCGTATTTCAATTAAGTGGATTTAGAACCTTTTAAACATTTCTATATTTATTGTGTCCAAAAGCATATGAAAAATGATTTTCCTGCAACAGTATCATACAATAGATTTACGGAATTAGTTGGTCAAAATTTAATGGCAATGAGTTTGTTTTTAAAGACCTGTTGTTAGGTGGTACTACAGGTATTTCTTTTGTAGATTCTATACCCATTAGAGTTTGTAAGTCCAAACGAATTCGTAATAACAAAGTGTTCAAAGGTATTGCTACTACTGGAGAATCTACCATGGGATGGTTTCACGGATTCAAACTTCACCTTATTATAAACGATAAAGGAGAGAACCTAAACTTTACCATTACACAAGCCAATGTTAATGACAGAACACTATTAAAAAAGAAAAGTTTTTTAGAAAAAATCTATGGAAAATTATATGCAAATAAAAGTTATGTTGGCAAAGATTTAATGCAACTTCTATTTGATGATGGATTGCATTTAATTACTCATATTAAAAACAATATGAAAAACTCTTTGATGACAATGAGTGATAAAATTTTGCTACGTAAACGTTCTATTATTGAAACAGTAAATGATGAACTTAAAAACATTTGTCAAATTGAACATTCTAGACACAGAAGTTTTACCAATTTTTTGTCAAATTTAGTTGCAGGACTTATTGCATATAGCTTTTTACCTAAAAACCCTACTATTAAATACCAAATTTGTAAGTCTAATCATTGACTTTTTATTAATCGAACTCAGGTTGATAAAGAGTTGATAGCGATTAACTTAGACTTACGTATTTGATGATGGTAATTATCTTTTATCTCTATTTGATTTAAAACCTCTAATATTTTGTCGTAATTTGCTGTAAAATTATGCATATAAAATTGTTTGTTCAGAATTACAATTTACTGCTTTTTAGTAGTTTGCACAACTTTTTCTAAATGCACAACGGATAAAAACATAATAAAACTTTAAGAAGCTATTTGTAATAAGTTTTACTTCTTTTTTAGAAGTGAGTTTTTATTTTTTTATCTTGCAACATCAAAACAATCATCTTTTGAAAAGAATAATAGTTTCTGTCTCTAATGATTTAGCAACCGATCAACGGATTGAAAAAATCTGTGCAACTCTACAAGAATTAAATTATGATATTTTACTAGTAGGTAGAAAGCTAAAAAACAGCTTACCTCTTTATAGAAATTATAAAACAAAACGAATACACTTGTTTTTTAATAAAGGGTTTTTATTTTATGCAGAATATAATATTAGGTTGTTTTTTTTACTCCTTTTTTCTAAAAAAGAAATTTTATTAGCTAATGATTTAGATACTCTGCTTCCTAATTTTTTAGTTAGTATAATTCAAAAAAAAAAATAGTGTATGATAGTCATGAGTTATTTACAGAAATACCAGAATTAACAAACAAACCTTTTGTAAAAAGTATTTGGTTAAAATTAGAGAACAGTATACTTCCAAAACTTAAAAACTGTTATACTGTATGTGATAGTATTGCCAATTTTTATAATAAAAAATACAAAACTAACTTTAAAATAATAAGAAATTTACCCTTAAAAAAGAGAATATTACACTCTTCGTTTCCTTTTTTTACCCAAAACAAAAAAATAATCTTGTATCAAGGTGTTATAAATATTGGTAGGGGTTTAGAGCTAATTATTGAAACAATGACGTATTTAAAAAATCATCTTTTAATTATTATTGGTGATGGTGATGTTTTAGATGATTTAAAAGAAATTGTTCTACAAAAAAATTTACAAGAAAAAGTAAAATTTATTGATAAAATTTTTCCAGAAGAATTACAAAAATTAACTCCTCTTGCAAATATAGGTATTAGCTTAGAAGAAAATTTAGGTTTAAATTACCATTTTGCATTACCCAATAAGGTCTTTGATTATATTCAAGCCAATGTGCCAATTTTAGTTTCAGACTTACCAGAAATGAAGCAACTTGTTATAAAATACAATGTTGGTGAAATTGTAAAAAATAGAAATCCAAAAAGTTTAGCAAAACAAATAAATGAAATGTTAAAAAAAAATTATTCTAAAGAACTAAACAGGGCAAAAAATCAATTAATTTGGGAGCTTGAAAAAGAAAAACTACTTTTGATTTTTAATAACTTGATGTAAATACCCTAATCTAAATAATTGAAAATAAAAAGAGGATGATTTTTTTACTGCTTTTTCTTCAAAAAAAGATAAAAATTGGTAGAACAAAGTAGTAATTCCTATTTTTTTAAGTCTAAAAAATAAAAATGTAATTTTGGTATCTTCTTTCTTTATTTGATTTCTTTTAATTAAATAAATTAAATTTTTTAAAGCACTTTTTGTTTTTTCTATAAACTGCTCATTGGTATCAATTCCTAAATGAAAAGCAGGATTATTAATATGTTCTATTTTTAAAGTATATTTTTTTAAATCAAGAGAAAATAATAAGTCTTCATATCCATATTTTGTGAGTTTTTCTGAAAATTGAACCTTATTAAAAATAGTTTTTTTGCATAAAAAATTACTTGTAAAAAAATATTTATATGGTTCTTTTTGCCTTTCTACAGAAGGGATTTCTTCACTTTTTTTTCCAATTTTCCATCGTAGTAATTGAGTATTTTCTTCATCATTATATTGTATCCCTCCACAAAATAACAGGCTCTCTTTATTAATACAATTAATATATTTAGAAATAAAATTGGTAGAAGTTGGCATTACATCTCCATCTAAAAAAAGTAGCCAATCATATTGAGCTTTTTTTACTAATAAGTTTCTTAAGGCACTCCTTCCTATATTTTTAGGTAATGTTTTGAAACGTGCATTTACCAAGGTGCTTATTTGTTTATTTTCTATATTTATTGATGATTTTGAGCCATCATCAATACAAATAATTTCAAAATCTATTTGTATTTTAAGTAATTGCTTATGAATGGTTTTTATTAACGGAAAGGTAAAATAATTATATGTTGTAATTAAAACAGAAAGCATTATATAACTACTTGCTGTGCAACTTCAAATAACTCTCCTCCTTCACATTTTAAGGTTTTTTGCTTAAATTTTACAATAAGTGCATAATCATGAGTTGCCATAAAAATACTTTTGCCACTTTGGTGTATTTCATTTAACAAATCCATTACTTCTAATGAGGTTTTAGGGTCTAAATTCCCAGTAGGTTCGTCTGCCAAAATTAGTTCTGGGTCATTTAGTAATGCTCTTGCTATGGCTATACGTTGTTGCTCTCCTCCAGAGAGTTCAAAAGTTTTTTTATAGTATTTCTCCTTCATCCCTACTTTTTCTAGCACCTTATATATTTTTTCTTTCATCTTTTCTTTATCTTTCCAACCTGTGGCTTTTAAGACAAAGAGTAAATTATCAAACACATTTCTATCATTTAAGAGTTTAAAATCTTGAAAAACAATCCCTATTTTTCTTCGTAAGAATGGTATCTCTTTTTCTTTTAATGTTCTTAAATCAAAACCTACAATGGCTCCTTTTCCTTTTTGTAGGGTTAAATCTCCATATAAGGTTTTAAGTAAGCTACTTTTTCCACTTCCTGTTTTTCCAATTAAATAAAAGAAATCACCCTTTTTTATTGTAAGATTTACCTTAGATAGTACTTTATTATCTCTTTGAAAAATAGTTGCATTTTCTAATTGTAAGATAGGCTGTTCCATAAATTTTTTCTTTTTACAAACCTACATATTTTTTTGATTCTTTATTTTAAATATACTTACAATAATTCTTCCTTTTCTTTCTATTTTATACAAAAAGACTGCAATATTTATTATTTTTGAGGAGTTTTTTAAAAAACTGTCCAACAAAATTAAAATTAATACGTTATCTTTTTTAAATAGTAAAAAAATTATAGCTTTTATGAAAAATCTATTTTATAAAAAAATATTCTCCCTAAATTTCTTCTTTCTTCTAGCAATTCCTTTCTTTGGACAAGAAACGGATATTAATATAAATAATCTTGCTAATTATAACCACGCATTAAAATTATATAACAACAAAGCTTATACGGCAGCTCAATACTATTTTTTTAATGCTAAAAAAAAACAAAGTGGATTAAATTTTAAGGCAGATGCAACGTATTATGATGCTATGTGTGCCATAAAACTAAATCAAACAAATGCCGATAAAAAAGTATTAGACTTTGTAAAAAAATATCCTAATAGTATTAAAAAAGACAAATCTTATTTTAATGTAGGTAACTATTATTTTGCCAATAAAAAAGTAGCATATGCTCTAAAATGGTACAACAAAGTTAATTTAAACCTTCTTTCAAAAGAAGATAAAAAAGAACTTAATTTTAAAATGGGATATGCTTTATTGGTAACCAAAAACCTACCTTTAGCAAAAAAACATTTTCTCCCTTTAATAAATGATGTAAAATATGGTAATGACTCTCGTTATTATTATGGGTATATTGCTTACAAGCAAGAAGATTATAATACTGCAGAAAAAACATTTTCAGAAATTGCCGATGTAGAATCATATAAAAATGATGTTACTTATTACTTATTAGATATTAGTTTTAAAGCGGGCAAATTTGAGAAATGCATAAATGTTGGAAAAGAATTACTTAAAAAAGCAATCCAAAAAGATGTTTCTGAAATTTCTAAAATTATTGGAGAAAGTTATTTTAATTTAAAAAAATACAACAAAGCAATACCATACTTACTTGCCTACAAAGGAAAACGTGGTAAATGGAATAATACTGATTATTATTTATTAGGATACGCATATTGTAAGCAAAAAGACTATAAAGATGCCGTTACCTATTTTAATCGAATTATTGAAACAAAAAACAATGTTTCGCAAAATGCTTATTACCATCTAGCCCAATGTTATCTTAATTTAGATAAAAAAGTAGCAGCCTTAAATGCTTTTAAAAGTGCTAGTGAAATGAATTTTAATAACAATATAACAGAAGATGCCTCTTTACACTATGCTAAATTGAGTTATGAAGAAGGGAATCCATATAAAAGTGTTGCACTTATTTTGCAAGATTTCTTAAAAACCTACCCTAAATCATCTCACTATGTTGAAATTAATAAACTAGTAGTTACCTCTTTTTTACATGAACAAAATTACCAAGGTGCTTTAGATTATTTAACCAAAAAGAGAACTCCAGAAAACACCATTTTAATCAAAGAAGTTTCTCTATACAGAGCAATACAGTTTTTTAACAAACAGCAATTTAAAAAAGCATATCCTTTATTTGTAGTAGCAACAAGAGCTCAAAATTTAAAAATTAAAGCAAAAGCATTATATTGGAAAGCAGAAACTAATTATCAGTTATTAAATTACCAACCTGCGGTTGATGGATTTATCTTGTTTAAAAAGAATACAAACATATTAAAATTAGAAGAAAAAAACTGGGTAGATTACAACATAGGCTATAGTTATTTTAAATTAAAAAAATATAAAAAAGCTATTCATTTCTTTCAACTTTTTGCCAATAAAAAAACTAAAAATATGGCAATGAATGATGATGCTATCATTCGCTTAGGAGATTGTAAGTTTGCTACAAAAGACTACAGAAAAGCTATAAAATCTTATCAAAAAATAGCACAATCTTCTGGTGTTGGAGCAGATTATGCCCAATATCAAATCGCCATGAGTTATGGTTTTTTAGGTGATTCTCAGAAAAAAACAGAAGCTCTAACAACTATTATAAATACTTTTGAAAACTCATCATTAAAAGATGATGCATTATTTCAATTAGGAAAAACATATACTTCAACAAAACAAATAAACAAAGCACATATTGCATATAAAAGACTGCTAACAAAACACAAAAAAAGTTCTTACATACCCAATGTTTTGCTACGTCAAGGATTATTATATTACAATAGCAATCAAAACAATAAAGCTCTAGAAAAATTTAAAACTATTGTAGTAAAATTCCCAACTTCCAACCAAGCCAAACAGGCAGTTGCCAACGCCAGAAATATTTACATAGATGAAGGAAATATTGATGCCTATGCTAATTGGGTAAAAACCATTTCATTTATAAATGTAACCAATGCAGATTTAGACAATACAACATTTGAAGCTGCAGAAAATAAATTTTTAGAAAACAAAACAAAAAAAGCCATCGAAGGTTTTATTAAATACACAAAAAAATTTCCAAATGGATTACACACTTTAAAAGTCAATTTTTATTTAGCACAATTATTCACCAAAGAAAATCAACAAGAAAAATCTATTAAATATTATAAATACGTAATAGAGCAAAATCAAAATGAATATAGTGAGGAAGCTCTTAATAAACTATCTCAAATTTATTTAGAGAAAGAAAAATGGGCAGAGGCAATTCCACTATTAAAACGATTAGAACAAGAAGCAAATTTGCCTCAAAATATTACCTATGCACAAAGTAATTTAATGAAAGGTTATTACAAAACAGAGCAATACAAAAAAGCCGTTACTTATGCAGAAAAAGTATTATCAAAAGATTTTGTTGATGAAACTATAGAATATGAGGCAAAAATTATTATAGCACGTGCTGCTTTTAAAAATGAAAATTTTGATATCGCAGAAGATTTTTATAATGCAGTAGAAAAAAAAGCTACAGGAAAACTAAAAGCAGAAGCATTATATTACAGTGCCTATTTTAAAAATAAGCATAAACAATACACTAAATCTAACAAAACTATTCAAACTTTAGCATCTAAATATGCTACATATAAATATTGGGGTTTTAAAGGACTTATTATTATGGCCACAAATTACTATGGTTTAAAAGACGCATACCAAGCTACTTATATTTTAGAAAATGTAATTAAAAAAGCCACCAAATATGAAAATATTGTCTTAGATGCAAAAAAAACACTTAAAAAAATAAAAATTAACGAAGCCAAAACCAATAATTCTGTAACCCCTCAAAATTAAAATTGATGAAATATATATATATCCTATTCTTATTGGTTTTCATAACCTTTTCTGTAAAAGCACAGAAAAAAAAACCCCCTATAAAAGAAAAAGATACAATAAAAACAGAAGTAATAAATGTAGTTACCTCTTATACCCCCAAAATTTCTGATGCAACAAAAATCAATACAAAACCAAAAATTGTACTCAGCAAAAAAACAGCAAAAAATAAGTTGAAATATACCATTTTTTCTGCCCCTGTAGCTTCAACTTTTACTCCAAAAAGTGGTATAGTAAAAGGTATTAATATTGGCAAAAAAGAACGTTTATATAACAACTATCTAGCCGTAGGATTTGGCACAAATACTACCCCTTTTTTAGAGTTTTTTTTACACCATAATTATAAATTTAATAATGAGTTTGGTCTATTTGCCAACTATACTTCATCAGAAAACAGTATACAATCTACTCTATTAGATAGTAATTTTTCTAATCTTTCTGTAGGTCTATTTTTTCTTCAAAAAGAACGTTTTTTTGATTGGAAAATTTCACTAAAATCAGAGAGAAATAAGTACAATTGGTATGGTTTACCTAACATACCATTTAGTTCAACTACACTTGCAAAAATTAATGAAAAACAAATCTATCAACATTTTAAAATTTCTGGAGAACTAATTTTTGAAGACTCCCTTTTTAAAACTGCAAATACTTCTTTTTCTTACTTTACAGATGCCTCAAAAAGTAAAGAATTTATCTTTTTATTAAATACAACTATAGATATTCCATTAAAAAATTTAGGAAGAAGATTTAATAATTTACAAACAATATCAAAAATTGAATTAATAACTGGCTCATTTATTAAAGAATATACAAGTAAAAACTCAATTAATTATACAATTTTTACTCTAGGAACAAATCCTTTCTATAAATTTGAATGGAAAGATTTTTCTATAAAAGTAGGAACAAAACTCTACTTTTCTGCAGATACACAATTAAAAACTTACGATTTTTTTATCTATCCAGATATAAAAATATCCTATCCAATAGTAAACCATCTAACTTTTTTTATAGGCTCAAAAGGAGATTTATATACCAATTCCTATAGAAATATTATTACCAAAAATCCATATGTCTCTCCTACTCTATTTATTACTCCAACCAATGAAAACTACAGTTTTTTTGGTGGTTTAAGTGGAACTATTTCTAAAAATGTAGGTTTCAACCTTAAAGCAAGCTATAAAAATGAGGAAGACAAACTATTATTTATCAGAAATAACTCAAAATCAAACGGTACAAATACTAGTGTAGCAGGAATAAATTTAGAAGGTTATGAATATGGTAACTCTTTTTCTGTTTTTTATGATGATGTTAAAACACTCTCTTTTTCAGGTTATTTAGAGTTTGATATTAACAAACAATTTAATATTGGTTTAGAAGCTCAATATAATAAATACACCTTAAAAACTCAACAATATCCATGGAGTTTACCCAATTTAAAAGGTGCATTTATTGGAAAATATAAAAAGAATAAAATTTTTGTAACTACCAATATTTTTTATGTAGGTGAGCGTAAAGGAATTACCTATAACGGTACATTTCCATCAACAAACGGAGCTCCTCAAATTTTAAAATCCTATGTAGATGTAAACCTAAATGGTGGTTATCATTTTAATGATAAATTTTCAGTATTTTTAAATCTTAAAAATATTTTTGGTAAAAAATACCAACATTTTTATAACTTTGATGTTCAAGGTTTTCAAGCATTGGCAGGTGCTACTTGGAAATTTGATTTTTAAAATATTTTTTTTATAAAAACCTACATTCCTTTTATTTTATAGTTTTTCTAAAAATTTATATTCCCTCACAAATTTTCCGTAATTTTATAAATTCATTAAAATAATACCCAATGAAAAAATTACTCCTTTTACTTTTAACAACAACTTTTTTATTTTCTTGTTCAGAAAAAAAAGAGAAAAAACCCCCTATTTTATTATCTCAAAAAGAGTATAAAAAAGACTCAACACTTATCAAACACCTTTTTAATTCTGCACTAATGGAAGGGCAATCTTATGAATGGTTGCAAGATTTGACCACCAACATAGGTAGTCGTTTATCGGGTTCTAAAGGAGCAAAAAAAGCAGTTATTTGGGGTGAAAAACTCATGAAAAAAATAGGCTTAGATTCTGTTTGGTTGCAACCTGTTATGGTTCCTCATTGGGTTAGAGGTGAAAAAGAAATTGCCCATTATACTATAAATGGAAAACAAAAAAATGTGCCTATTTGTGCTTTAGGAGGCTCTATTGCTACAGAAAAAAACGGATTAACAGCACAAATTATTGAAGTAAAAGGGATTAAAGAAGCAGAAGCTTTGGGAGATAAATTATCTGGTAAAATTGTATTTTTCAATCGCCCTTTTGATAATACACTTATTATAACTTTTTCTGCCTATGGTGGATGTGTAGACCAACGTGTAGCAGGTGCAAAAGTTTGTGGAAAATTTGGAGCAAAAGGTGTAATTGTTCGTTCAATGACCAATAGTATTGACAATTCTCCTCATACAGGAACAATGAGTTATGGCAATACACCAAAAGAACAATACATACCAACTGCTGCAATTAGCTCAAGAGCTGCAAATATATTAAGTGATGACTTAAAAAAGTATCCTACTTTAAAATTTTACTTTAAACAAAACTGTACAAACTTACCCGATGCACCATCTTTTAATGTTATCGGACAAATTACTGGAAGTAAACACCCAAAAAATATTATGGTAGTAGGTGGGCATCTAGATTCTTGGGATTTAGGCGATGGTGCTCATGATGATGGAGCAGGAGTTGTACAATCTTTAGAGGTTGCTTATTTATTAAAAAAAAATAAAATAAAACTCAAAAACACCCTGAGAATTGTCTTTTTTATGAACGAAGAAAACGGATCTCAAGGAGCAAAAAAATATGCTTCTGAATCTAAACTAAAAAACGAAAATCATATTATAGGATTAGAATCTGATGCTGGTGGACATACACCAAGAGGCTTTTTTATTGATGGTAATAAAAAAAATACCCAACTTATTAAAAGTTGGAAAAAACTTCTTGCCCCATACGGTTTACACGATTTAATAAAAGGTTGGACTGGTTCAGATATATATCCTTTAAAAAGTAAATTTATAACCTTAGTAGGTTACAATCCAGACTCTCAACGTTATTTTGATTATCATCATTCAGAAAATGATACGTTTGATAAAGTTAATAAAAGAGAACTAGAATTAGGTAGTGCCTCTATGGCAAGTATCATTTATCTAATGGATAAATATTTAGAAAACCCATATCAAATCAATTAACCTAGTACGTGAACTAAAGTGCTATAGGTTTTTAAATCTGAAACTAATAAAGAAATAAAAGATGAAAAGAATTTAACCTTTTTAAGAGTCAAATTTAATGAACAATTCCTCTTACAAACTCACCAATTCCTTTAATACCATTTTTTTCTAATTCTTTGATAAATGCAGAACCAATAATAGCTCCATTAAAATAAGTACACACAGTAGCAAATGTTTTACTATCAGATATTCCAAAACCAACGATTAATTTACTTTGTAACTTCATAGCTTTAATACGTTTAAAATATACAATCTGTTCTTCGGATATTTCTCCTTTTACACCTGTAATAGAAGCAGATGCTACTACATAAATAAAAGCCTCTGTCAATTGATCTATTTTTTTAATTCGTTCTTCAGATGTATGTGGGGTAATTAAAAACACGTTGGTAATTCCATAATTCTTAAACAACTGTTGATAATGATTTTCATATTCAATCATAGGTAAATCTGGGATAATAACAGTTTCTATACCACAATCTTTACATCTTTGGCAAAATTTATCCTCACCATATTTTAATACCTGATTCAAATAACCCATCAATACCAATGGTGTTTTATTGATTTTTTTAATCCTTTTTAACTGATTAAAAATAACATCTAAATTCATTCCATTTTGTAGTGCAACCTGGCTACTCTTTTGTATCGTAGACCCATCTGCTAATGGATCTGAGTATGGCAAACCAACTTCAATAAAATCAACTCCATTTTTGTTTAATTCTGTAATAATTTCTGCAGTATCATCTAATTTAGGAAAACCTGCAGTAAAAAAAATAGATAACACGTTTTTAAATTTGTTATTAAAAAGAATATTTAATTTATTCATATTGTTATTAATTTACCCGTTGTATATTATAAAATGCAAAAAAAAATTGTTCATTGACTTATTAAAGTTTTATATTTATCTGATTATCATGCAATTAAATACACAAACAACTTTAAAGCAAATTACAATAAAATTTTAGAAGTACTTAACTCTTATCTCAGAAAAAGAATAGGGTATTTAAGTGCTGATTATAATTGGTTTTGTTTGAAAGAAAACAGATAAAATTAGAAGCTCCTATACTAAAAAATCAACATAATTATAAAAAACAAGTACACATTTTCAGAAAGAAAAGAAAGAGAGTTGAAACATTATTTTCACAACTTTACGACCAATTCATGATTCGTAGAAATTATGCTAAATTTTTTTAAGAATTTAACAGCTAGAATACTATCAACAATTTAAAAATTACCATTATTTAAATGCACAACGGGTTAATAATAATATCTAACAAAAGCTTCCATAGCTGCATAATCAGCTAGACCTAATGTATTATATTTTTGAGCTGTATTTCTATTACGTTCTTCTGCACGCATCCAAAATTCTCTTGAATCTTCTCCTTGAAACATCACTCCATCTTTTTGAGATTGATGATAAAAAATAGCATGACGCTTTTTTAATACCTGATCTGGACTCATAGGAACTGCCATGTCTATTTCATGAATATCCCATTCATGCCAAGCACCTCTATACAACCAAACCCAACAGTCTTTCATATATGATTTAGTTTTTATTTGTTCTAAAGCTTCAAATAAGGCATCCAAGCAAACTTTATGTGTGCCATGAGGGTCTGCCAAGTCTCCAGCAGCATAAATTTGGTGAGGTCTAATGTCGTTTATTATATTACACATAATACTAATATCTACCTCTGATAATTTGTTCTTTTTTGTTGTTCCTGTTTCATAAAAAGGTAAATCTAAAAAGTGAATATTTTCATCATTTAACCCTACATATCGGGTGGCTGCATATGACTCGCTTCTTCGTATCAGCCCTTTTAATTGTCGCACCTCTAGGGTGTCAAGACTATTCTTCTTTTTATTTGATAAATCATCAATAATCTTTTGTACTTCTACAGAATTACGATGTAGTCTTTGTGTAATTTCCGCAAATTTTAAAGCTTCTTCATCCGATACGGCTATATTGCCTGATGTCTGGTAAACAACATGAACTTCATGTTCCTGCTCTACCAATCTATCAAAAGTACCTCCCATTGATATTACATCATCGTCTGGATGTGGACTAAAAATTAGTACTCTTTTCTTAGTTGGATTAGCTCGTTCTGGTCTATTACTATCATCTGCATTGGGTTTTCCTCCTGGCCATCCTGTTATGGTATGCTGTAATTTATTAAACATTTTAATGTTTAGACCATAAGCTGTTCCTTCTTGTGATAATAAACCAGACATCCCATTATTGTTATAATCTTTATCCGTTAAACTTAATATGGTCTTTTTTGTTTTTTGACATAACCATACTATAGCTTTGTTTTTTAGCTCTGTAGTCCAAATACATGATTCAACTAACCATGGGGTTTTATTTCTGGTCAGTTTTGAACCTGCTTCTACATCTAATACAAAGGTTGCATTTTGGTGGTTTTGAAGATAGGTTGCTGGAACTTCTGAAGAAATTTTTCCTTCAATAGTTTCTTTTATGATTGATGCTTTATGTTGTCCCCATCCTAATAATACAATTCGTTTTGCATTTCTTACTGTAGCTATACCCATGGTAATGGCTTTTCTTGGCACATTCTCTATTCCTAAAAATGAAGGTGCTGCATCTACTCTTGTAATATGGTCTAAGGTAATTACTCTAGTTCCTGAATTAAAGTGAGACCCTGGTTCATTAAAACCAATATGACCTGTTCTACCAATACCTAATAACTGAAAATCTAAGCCTCCTAATTCTTTTATCTTTAATTCATAATCTATACAGTGCTGATATACTTCTTCATTTGAAATAGTACCATCAGGAATGTTGATGTTTTCGGATAAAATATCAACATAGTCAAAAAGATGTTCATGCATAAAGTAATAATAACTCTGCATATTTTTCTTATCCATAGGATAATACTCATCTAAATTGAAAGTAATAACATTCGCAAAGCTTAAGCGTTCTTCTTTATACATTCTTACCAGTTCTTCATATACTTTTATGGGAGATGAACCAGTAGCTAACCCTAATACACAAGGTTTGTTTTTAGATTGTTTTTCTTTGATAAGTGAAGCAATTTCTTGTGCTACTCTAATTGATGCCTCATTTGAATTGTTAAATATTATATTATGTATTTTTTCAAATCGAGTTTCTTCGAATTGTCCAGCAGGTTTATAACTAATAGTCATGGTATTATTTCTTAATTCTTTAATCATGTTTTAAGTCTATATATTTTAATTTTTTTTCAAGCCAACTTTATGCCCTAACATTGCATAGTATAATATAAAGATATAGCAAGGAAATAATATCCAATAACTACTTGTTGAGGCTTGTGATAATGCAGTTGCATTATCTAATCCTTGTGAGATTAACTCTAATTTATTACCATCAACAAAACGACCATATAAAGGTGGAATAATTGCACCACCTGATATTGCCATAATTAATAATGCCGATGCAGTTTTTGTAAATTTACCCAACCCTTTTAAGGTCAGTGGCCAAATTGCTGGCCATACCAATGCATTTGCAAGACCTAAAGCGGCAACAAATAAAACAGATGTAAACCCTGTTGTAAAAATGATACAAGTGGTAAATATAATTCCTAAAATAGCACTTATTTTTAAGGCTAAATCTTGTTTTAAATATTTAGGAATTAATAATGCTCCTAGCATGTACATTACAACCATTGCAAAAAGTGTGTACATGGTAAAAAACTTTGCTTTTTCTGTAGGAATACCTAATGAAATTCCATAATTTATAATGGTATCTCCAGCAACTACTTCAACCCCTACATATAAGAATAATGCCAACACACCTAACCATAAATGTGGAAATTGAAAGATACTTGTTTTCGCAGCATCTCCGTCCTGAGATTTGTCTATTGGTTCAGCTTCTACATGCGGAAGTGGTGCTCTTCTAATTAACAAGCCTAAAATAATTAAGACAATTGCCATAACTATATAAGGCATTACAACACTATCTGCCATTGTGTTTAAAAGTTCATTCTTTTCTTCTAATGAAATAGTTCCTAATTTTTCTTTTACATCATCAATTCCTGATAATAAGATAGCTCCAAAAATTAAAGATCCTAATGCTCCTGCAACTTTATTTGCAATTCCCATAATAGAAATTCGTTGGGCAGCACTTTCTATAGGGCCTAAAATTGTAATGTATGGGTTTGAAGCTGTTTGCAATAAAGTCATTCCTAACCCTTGAACAAAAATTGCAGCTAAAAACATCCAATAAGTTCTGGCTTCAGCTGCTGGTATGAATAGCAATGCACCAATTGCCATAACAATTAATCCAAGTGACATCCCTTTTCTAAAACCAATTCTCTTTATTATTAATGAAGCAGGTAAGGCCATCACAACAAAAGAGATGTATGATGCTGAAGCCACCAAATAAGATTGTGCATCGGTTAATTCATTAATTGTTTTCATAAACGGAATCAATGCTCCGTTAATCCAAGTTACAAACCCAAAAATGAAGAATAAACCTGCTATAATTACGATTGGGATAAAAGTATTTTTCTTTTGTTTTGACATCCGCATTGTTTTATTTTAAAATTTAAGGCAATATTGTAAAGTTCAAATTAAAACAGGTTATATTATTAGTCTAAATAGTTCAAATATTAGTTATAGCCTAAATGCTTCTATTATTTTAATCTGTAGCTATCAAACTATACTAGAATTTAAAAAATGGATTTTTATACTTAAACGCTCAATATTTATACTTTGTAAAAAGTATTTAATTTTAGATTTGACTCTTTTAAAAAAAGTATGCTACGTCCATTTTATAAACACCTGTTAATTTTTAGTATCATTTCAATTAGCACAAGTTGTGTGAGAAATAATTTAAAGAACACAATTAATCTTTCAGGTAATTGGAATGTTTTTTTAGACTCTATGATTATTGGGTATAATAATATCCCAAAAAAAGATTTATTTTTAAACAAGATTATTCTTCCAGGTTCTCTAGCAAAAGGGGGATATGGTATAAAAACTATAAAAGCAGGTACTGCAAGATTAACCCCAAACTATAAATATGTAGGAACTGCTTTTTATTCGAGAGAGATTAAAATTCCAAAACAATGGAAAAATAAAGAAATCTCCTTATTTTTAGAGCGTGTGCTATGGGAATCTAAAGTCTTTGTCGATGGTATTGAATTTGATACAAAAGATGCTCTTGGAACGCCACATATTCATCAATTAGGTAAATTAATTCCAGGAAAACATACTTTAACTATTCATGTAAATAATGAAATGATTCATAATATTGGTGTTAAAGGACATTCTTATACTGAGCATACACAAACACTATGGAATGGTATTGTTGGTAGAATGGAGTTAATAGCTAAAAATACTATAGATATTCAAAAAATTCAAATTTATGGTGATTATGATAAAGATTTAATTTCTATAAAATTTAACATCAAAGGGGTTATACCAAAAAAATCTAATCTAAAATTTACGTTTATAAATATTAAAACTAAAACACCAGTACTCTCCTTTACAAAAGTAGTTTGTAATTATAACAAAGATAGGCAAAGAAAAATAACGATTCCTCTTAATAAAAAAATAGCTCCTTGGAGTGAATTTACTCCAAATCTCTATAAACTAAAAATAGCAATTCTTAAAGAGAATAAAACCATAGCACTATCTCAAATGAGTTTTGGACTTCGAAAAATAAGTCATAATGGCACAAAAATATACATCAATAACATACCTACTTTTTTAAGAGGTAATTTAGATAATGTTCATTTTCCATTAACTGGATATCCATCTTGTAATGTAAAAGAATGGGAGCGAATTTTTCAGACTTATAAAGAATATGGGTTAAATCATGTTCGTTTTCATTCATGGTGTCCTCCAGAAGCCGCATTTGTTGCTGCAGATAGATTAGGTATTTATATTCAAGCAGAAGCAGGTATTTGGTTAGATAATTGGATGCATAATACAATTGGTGTTGGAAAAGATTCCATTAGAGATCAATTTATTAGAGAAGAAATGAATCGTGTGGTTGATACCTATGGAAACCATCCTTCATTTATTATGTTTGGTATTGGTAATGAATTGGGAAGTGCTGATTTTAATGTGATTGATAAGTGGATTGGTGAGTTGAAACAGTATGACCCTAGAAGGTTTTATGCAGCTTCTACTGCAAGAAGAATTACCAAAAATTACGATTATGCAGTAACACATTTTATTGAGGGTGTTGGACTGGTGAGAGGAACGATAAAACCAAGTACCAATTGGGATTATGAAAGTGTCTATAGCCCTAATAAAATACCTATTATTGCTCATGAAATTGGACAATGGCCAGTATATCCAGACTGGAAAGAAATTAAAAAATATACAGGAGTTTTAAAAGCTAGAAATTTTGAAATTTTTAGAGAACAGGCTCGTAAAAATGGTATTGAAAATCAATCTCGTAAATTTCAATTGGCATCTGGCGCACTAAACCAGTTGCTGTATAAATATGAAATTGAATCTTTTTTAAGAACCCCTAGTTGTGCTGGTATTCAATTGTTAGGAATCAATGATTATCCTGGTCAAGGAGAAGCCTTAATTGGATGGTTAGATGCGTTTTGGGGTTCTAAAAATATTACAACACCAAAAGAATTTAGAAAACATTTTAATTCTACTGTACCACTTGCTCGATTTAAAAAATTTGTTTGGACAAATGATGAAATATTAACGGTTTCTACTGAAATTTCACATCACGGTAGAGAAGATTTAAAGAATAAAACTGTTCTTTTTAAAATTAAAAATGAATCAGGTACAATTATATTTTCTCAAAAAAAATCACCAATAACTATCCAAAATGGAGAATTAACAAAAATTGCTTCTTACAAATTTCCTTTAAATTCTATTTTAAAAGCTACTAAATTAACAATAAGTAGTTCAATAGAGGAAACTGATTTTGAAAATAGTTGGAATGTTTGGGTGTTTCCTAAGAAAACACCTACGCTGGATAAAAACACCATTTTGGTAACTGACTCCTTTAATGAGGCTACTATTAAAGCCTTAAAAGAGGGTAAATCAGTCTTATTAAATGCTTCCAATTTAGGCTCTAAAGATACTAGTGTAAAGTTTGATTTCTATTCCATATACTGGTCATTGACCTATTTTCCTGGACAAGGAAAAACAAATATAGGATTGTTGGTTGATGATGATAATCATGCCTTTTCTGAGTTTCCAACTAGTTTTCATAGTGATTGGCAATGGGAATCTATCAGTAAGAATTCTAAAGCATTTCTCTTAAATAATTTCCCTCATGAATATAGACCAATTGCTCAACCAGTAGATGATTTTCATAGAAATAATAAGATGGGAATTTTGTTTGAATTAAAAGTTGGTAAGGGAAAGTTATTAGTATCTGGTTTTGATATCCAAAACGATTCGTTAGTGGCTTCAAAACAATTAAAGTATAGTTTGTTAAACTATATGAATTCCGAAAAATTCAATCCAAGTACTGAAGTTTCTTCTGCTAAGATAGCTTCATTATTTTCTTTAACATCATCAAATAATTATGTTGAAATACCAAAAGAGTATAAAAATCCTATCATATATATAAAAGCATCAGGAAACCTAAAAGCAGATACTTCTCTAGAGTGGAAAAAAGACAATGATAAATATTTATTATTAGACAAATCAGATTATACTGTTAAAGTAAAAAGTCAAAACAATATAGGTTGGGTAGGTAATATTATTACCATGATAATAGATTGCCCTAAAGGAATTTTAGGTACTTTATATGTAAAAATAAAGGATATTAAAAAACTTAATAAAATCAATTTTGAAGGGCGAATTGAATCTTCTAAAAAAACAGGAAAAGATACGCTATTAAAATATCATATCATGCGTGAAGATAGTCAAGACGGTATATTAAAGTTGCATCTTGAAGGTAAAGATATAATTATTGAAGAACTAGTAATTATTAAAGAATCATAGTTATTTAGTTTCTATTAACCCTCCAAATATTATTGAAAGCTCTTGCATATCTTTAATAGATAAAGGTTTTAAATCATTCCATGTTTTTAAGCTTTTAAATCCATAATTATTATTTACTTCTTTGAACAATAACTCACTGGTAGATTCTACTTGAATGAGGTGAATAAAAAGTTAAGTGATTTATTTACACTGTGTTACAAACTCAATCATATACATTTATTTTAACGATTGTGGTTTGGCTGAATAATATAATTGGTATTAATAAGAGAGGCTTTATGAGTATTCTACCCTTCATTTTTATTTAGTTTTTATTATATTCTATAATGTATTGTATTAGATTTGTGCTGCAAAAAAATCCAAAGAATTTTCATCCTAGTACAAATTTTAATTGGTTGTTTTGGTTTTACGGTTTTTCTTTAAATGTAGTATGAATTTTATATGCTATTACCACACATAACTTTCCTCTATTTCTTTTTCGAGTTTATTTATTTTAGATGGATAACTAGTTTGTTCATTCACAACCTTTCCGTTTTCGTCAATCAATAAATACCGCGGGTAGGCAAAAGAACCATTGTTTCCGAATCTATTAATTATATCTGCTACCAGTTTTTCATTTGCCATTATATGCTGCCCTTCCAAATCATAGAATTTAATCATTTCCTTCCATGTGTTTTCCTTACTGTTTTTTCCCTCGCAAATGTATAGAGTTATAATGTTGTTCGATTTAAGCAGTTTATCCAATTTGTCCTTGTGTCTAAATTCTCTTTTACAAGGACCACACCAAGTACCCCAAATATCAACAAATATCTTTTTATCTTTAAGAGTTTGGAGTTTAATTAATTCTTTGAAAGTATCTATATATCTATAGTTTTCAACAAGTTTAACTTTTTTATTGATAGTGGATTCCTTAATCTTGTTTTGATAATCGATGATTGGTTGTACAGAGATAGTCAAATATTTGGTGTAGCTACTATTAGAATATTTTTTTTTGAAATATTCATAAGCCTCAATTAGTTTTTTAGAGTTGTCTTTAGTTTGCCAACATTCATAAAAAATATATGAAGACAGATAATATTCAAGCTCCTCCCCTTTGAGATATTTTTCGGCTTCAACAATATTATATTTGTAAATATCTCCACTCTCATATTTATTACGAAGTTGTTGATGGTCTAAACTGTTGGAAGAATATTGATTAAAATTTATGTAACTATTGGCCAAGGCGTAAAACCAAGGAGAACGAATATATTCAGATTCGTTTAATTTTAGTATTTTCATTTTTTTACCCCAAAAATCTTTCACTTCATTTATTCCAACCATGTTTTTTTCATAAAGATACCTTTTGAACAACATTGTGGCAATTTTAACCTCAAGAGCTAGGTAATAACTTTTTCTGTCTAATATCGCAAGTTCAAGAAAGCCACCTGAAATCTCTCCTTTTTTAAACAGTTCATTAAATTTCGAAATCTCTTTTTCTTTAAGGTTATTTATTTTTGAGGATATTTCTGAAGGAATTGACGCTTTAAGAAAAGTATTGACGCTCCAGATATTAAAATCTGGAGCTGAAAATGTGTTATAAAAGTTTTGTCCGATACTGTCTTTTGATGTAACACCAAACTTTTTTTGATTTGTATTGAATTCAAAGTTTACATCATAGTTTTTGCTCGGTTCGACCAATAAAACACCTGCTTTTCCTGATATATATATAGTTACAAATGAAGGTTTTTCAATGTTCATTTTTATTTGGAATGTCCCAACAGAGTCAGTTGTTATAGATCTTTTGTCTCCATAAAACCATTTTCCATCAATAGGGATAGTATATTCAACTTTTACAGAATGCATTAAATTGGTTTTTCCGTTTATGATAATTCCTTTCTCTTTTTTTGAACAACCAAAAAACCCAATGGTTAGAAGAACTAGAGTTATTGTCAGTATTTTCATTTTTGTTATTATGTGAGGTAACTATTTTGTTTATGTATTCATAAGTACTACTCTTCGTATCTCTTGTTATTACTGATTTTTGTTTCAAATATTTTGTCAAAAGGGCTTCTACTTTTTGTAAGAGAATGACTTTTAACTCGTGTATGATTTTTTTGAGTTAGACACTTAAACGACATTTATACTATAATTAATAATCCTTAAGAGCTTTAATGTTTGTTACAACTTCATCATTATTGCTAAAAACCTTTATCGTTACAAATTTTGTAATTATTACTTATTATAATATTTTTCTACTTTTAATAATGAACTAAAAGTAAAAAAGACAACTAGAACTATCATTATCGCCATTCCTAAACCATAAATAACTTCTCCTACATATGTTTCATTAGATATATAAATGATTTTACCTGCAAAAAAATCTGTTAGGTGATATGTTTATAGTTCCAGATGCAATTGCAACAAGAATAACCTTGATTGTTTATTTAGTTTCTACTTCAAACCCCCCAAATATTTTAGACAGTTCTTGTATGTCTTTAATAGTTAAAGGCTTCAGTGAATCATTCCATATTTTTAAGCTTTTAAATCCATAATTGTCATTTACTTCTTTGAAAAGTAATTCACTGGGAGATTCTACACCGTCAGATAAATCCCAAACTTCATCTACTTCGTAATTATTATCAATAATATTGGTATATCCTTTTTTAACCAATTCTTTTTTTAGATTGGTAGCAGACCAAACTGCTCCAAAATTTCGAGTAGAATTTAACCATAATTTTAAGTTTTTTAGATTAGTTTTTGGATAAAAATATTTAATTGCTTTAAAAGCATCATTTTCCATATTGTAAACCGTATGGTTAGCTCCTACCAATTGCCAATATAATAAAGGTATAAATCCTTTTTTTACTTCTATAACAGGATGTGCTATTAAATATGGATTAAGAATAACACCTTTCACATCATTAAACTTATCTCTGTTTTTATTCATTAATGCCAATGTGCTGTAGGCACCTAAACTGTACAATCTTCCTAAGTTTTTAGCGGTTACTGTACTTACCAATATATTTGAATCTATTGCTTTGGCATCTTTACTAAAATTGGTCAATTGTTTTTGGTTAATCCCACTTTCCCAATCTACAATTTGAATAAAATCATCTTGTTGTTTAAACTCTTTTAGATCTACAATCTTGGTATTTAAAGTTTCTACATCATCAGGAGAAGTACCTGGGTACATAATATAAATACTTCTATTGGCATATTGACCAACAATCTTTTTATTATACAATAATTGTTTTGCTTTTGTTTCTCCTCCATTTGTTCCTGTAGCCCCAAGAATTATCACATTTTTTACTTTATGTTTTTTGATAAAATCAGTATAAGCTTTTGGCAATTCTAACAACTTAATCCAAGAAACCGCATAAGGCACAGAAGGATCGTGACTTAACGTTGCGTAAGATGCAATACCATTATCATTTGCTGTTTTTAAAATCGTTTGAACTTCTTTAACTGTATTTATACTTACCAAATAATGCATTGGTAAAACAGGAGCGTTCAAGGCATTAGAAATATAGGGTATGGATGGAAATCCTGTTGTTACCAATACAGTTTTTATTTCGGTATCTTCTCCAAAGGTGTCATTATAAAAATCAATCGTTTTATTTACTGATTTTTCTAAATAATTTGGGGTTCCTAATACATGATTTGGTCCAGAACCAGGAGCATTTACTTTCCAAGAATGAGAAATACCAGAAGTAAAATTTTCAGCAGACTTTTCTACTATATACTCTGCACTCATGCCTCCATCTAATTTAAAAACAGGAACATTGTTTACCTGTTCGGTTTCAATATTAAATACAGTAATTTCATCATCATTTATAATTCTAAAAAAAGTTTGATACGATTCATCTACTTTATAGCCTTTTTCTTTTTGTGTAATATATACGCCATAAGCACCTCCACTAAATTGTTTTGGCAATTTAATAGCAAGTTCTAAAGTAAATTTCTTTTTAATTTCCCATTCAAATCCAGTACCTTTTAATTCTCTTATTAATGAACTTGAACCGTCAGTAATATTTACTACTTTTAATCCTATTTTTTTAATAGTAACTACTTTACTATTTTTATTTTCGAGAGTTATTTTAACTTTAATAATATCTTCGGTTTTATAAGCTCCTTTGTTTAATTGCACGGATACTGTTAAAGGAGATAGCCCTTGTCTAATTATTTCATCTTTACTTTTGTATTTACAGCCAATTAAAATAAATGCTATTAAGAAAAATATTTGCTTTAAAACTCTCATATATAATTTTATTTTAAGGTAACTTTAATTTCAGGGAATTTATTGGATATATCTTGTAAATCATTTAAGTCTAAATACTGTAAACTTTCATTCCAGTTTTTAAATTCTGAAGGGGTTGTCTTATTAAGAATATCTACAGCTCTAACTTCTGTGAGGCTATTTAACCCATTACTGGTATCCCAAAGTTGTCCTTCTTGATAATTACTTGACCAAACGGTTAATCCTTTAGCCCTCAATAAAACATCCATAGAAGCATCGTTTGTCCAAAATATTAAATCCTCAAATACGATATCTGGAAAATAGCTGTTAATAGCTGATTTTATTTTAGTACTCAACCAATTGTCGTATTGAAATTCGGCAGAAAACCCTGCAAAATATAAAAAAGGGACATATCTAATATAGCTTTCGTAACTTGGGTTTCCTAATAAATATTGATTGGTAGAAATTCCTCTTAATACTGCTCCTCCTACTTCAAAAATAGATTTATTTTTTTGTATTAATGCCAATGAGGTATAGGTTCCTAAATTCCATAAATGTACACCATCATTGGCTGTTATTGATGTAACGGAAACGCTTGTTTCTTCTTTAAGTGTATTAGTAAAATTATCTATTTGTTCAGAAATAATACCTGCTTCCCAGTCGGCAACTTTGGTAACACTAGATAATCTAGTAGTAGTATAATCGCTTAGTATTTGTTTTAAATACCCATCTGAAGCATCACCAGAAAAACGCATTAAGTACAAAGAACCTGCTTCATGTTTACTTCTAGTATCTGTTACCTTTTGAGCTTCTGTTTCACCATCATTAATACCTGTATGACCTAATAAAATAACATTTTTTACTTGATGATTATTGATAAATTTCTTGTATTGTTCTGGTAAATCTAATAATTTTATCCATCCCACACTTTGTGTATTGGTAATCGAAAAATCATGCCCTAATGTACCATATACAGAATAACCTGAATGATTTGCGTGTTCTAAAATGGTTTGTGCTTCTTTAACAGTACCTGATGCTACAAGATAATGCAATGGTAATACAATTGCTTTCATATTTCGTGCTAAATACTGTACTCCTGGAATACCAGTCGAAATAATAACGGTTTTAACTTGAGTTGACGACCCAATCGCATCATTATAGAAATCAATGGTATTGTTAATAGACCTTTCTAAAAAATCTGGTGTTGAAGCAATGGTTTCTATTGGCGAAGTCCATGAATGAGAAATTCCTGAGACAAATGTTGCTACCGATTTTTGAATAGTATATTCTGCACTTAAACCACCTCGTAATTTAAATACTGGGAGCCCTTGGTAGTCTTCTTTATCAATTTGGTAAGTTGTTAAAGTATTCTCATCTACAACTCTAAAAAAGGTTTTGTAAAGTTCATTTGTGTTACCATTAGAAAAAACTGTTCTTATATAAATTCCATAAGCTTTTTTTTCAAAATTAGCAGGAATAGTAAAAATTGTATTTGAATTAAGACTTTGTTCTTTACCAGCTTCAATCTTTATATTTTTTGCTATTTCAAGATTATGAAGAATAGCATTTGTAACAAAGTCTTTTATCCTCACAACTATACTAGAAATGCTAACAGCAGTAGTTGAACTGTTTTTTATTTTGAAAGCGTTTAAATTAATTTGTTCCCCTAAATTATAGCTTCCTTTTTCAGTTTCTAAATATCCTATTTCTATGCTGGTCTCTAGAATGGGTTTTGAAGGCTCTAATTTACTGTTTTTAGAACAGCTAAAATAAATTAGCATTAAAACAATATATAGAATTTTAATTTTATCCATCTTTGTAATTTAAGTTGTCAATATTTCTCTAAAATGCCTCATTTTTATATTTCTCAACTAAATTTTTAGCAATTACAATTGTATTATTTGTAGGTTTAAAAATGTATTCATCACTGCCTTGTGTCCATTTCCACTCAAATTGAGTTACTTTATCAAAGAAACTTTTTTTATCAAATTCTTTATTATTTTCAACTGCTTGTATTACATCATTAATAAACATTTTCCAACGTTTTTTATAAAACCCTTTGGTTAAACCTGCCCAAGAGCGGTTGGCATAATCATTTAAACTTTGTGCTCCTATTCCCCAAGTTGTTATAATATTTCTTGCATTGTGTTCGTAATATTTTTTTTCCTTTTCGTTAATACCAAATGTTTTAGCATCTTTTAACCATTTTCCTACAAGGAACGAATTATGAGTTGCTAATAATTGATCTAAATCATCAAATAATGTAAGCATCTTATTCCCAGATTCTTTTAGCTTTTCTAGATTTTTAGTTTTATAGTTTTTTGTAAATTGACCTCTCAATACTGAAAAATGATTTCCCAATACTTGTCTTCCTATATTAACTACATCATATTGATAGCTTGATGAATTACTTGGAGATTTAAGCATTAACTCCCATGCTTTAAACAAATCTGAATTGTCATAATCAATAGTAGGGTTGGTAGTCCAGTTTCCACTTCCAGTTAATGTTGGTCTTGCATTGGTTAAGGTTGCTTGTCCTAATCTAGCAGGGTCTTTGTAAATTTTGTGATGTAGAATTTCCCAAGCTTTCCTATTATTTTCTTCTTTGCCACCATAGCGTATGTCTGCCCAATTTTTTATCCAAATATTGGTGTCTGTCATTCCATCTGCCCATACTTTTTCAAAGACATATTCATACATTAATGGATTAACATCTAAAGCTTCTAATGTAGAGCCAATTCCCCACATATTTTGGTTATTTTCAAGGGCATTTTCTATACGTCTTTCTACTTCATCTAAATTTCCAGCGAGCATGGTGTTTCCACCAAAGTTTCCTAAATAACACCAAATAAAAGGTTGTTTGAAAAAAGAATCTGTCATTTTCCAAACTTCCTTATTTTCACAGAAATAATCCAACAGCATCATTTTTTTTTGAGGTACTGCTTTAAGCATGGCTTCAATCCTTTCATTAGTCCAATTTTCTCTTTCAAATGAAAAAATCCATGACATTTGTAACCATGTTGCGTCAGTATCAACTTCTTTCATCGAAGTATAAATAGTCTTTGAAACTGTTGCTAAATATTCAGGCTCCCAACTAGGAGGATGCACTTCATTAAAAGGGTCAGCTCCATAAACATGGTCTGTACCATATAACTCTGTTTGTTTTGTTAAAAATTTATGTTGAATTTCTCTAAAAACAGGGTCTAATGGGTCTAAAAAGAAACTTCTGTATTTATCTTCAAACCCACCCCAAGAGCTTAACTGACTTATTTTTGCCTTTGGAAATATTGTTTTTAAGGCTTCTGGAACATGACCAGCAAAAGCAGGTAATACGGGTTTCATACCTAATTCACGTTCACGCTCTACAATTTTCTTTTGTAATTCTTTTTGATGAGTTAACCAAGATTGAGGTAAAGCTCCTCCCCATTTGTCTAGATTAGACATACGATGCCATGGTAAATGTGCAGGGCCTGTAAAATAATTTCTTATTTGTTTATCAGACAAGCCATATTCTTTCCAAACCTCGTACCATATTGCTTCTTGTCCAGTAATTGCTAAAGGCATATTGATGCCATTTAAAGCCATCCAATCTATAAAACGTTCCCAATCTTTCCATTGCCACCAAGGCATTGTATAACCAAAAGTGCAATAGTTTAGAAAAAACCGATTTTCAACTCTAGCAGATTTTGTTATTTTTTTAGATATCAATGGTAATTCATCTGATATTTCAATTTTATCATTTGCATACCAAGACACATAGGTATTGCAATAATTTTTTAAATAATAGTTAAAACCAACTGCCATTGAGTTGTAATTATTTCCAGAGATAATAATTTTATTTTTTTCTGATGTTAATTCAAAAATATCTTCAGTAATGTTTTCTAGTTTTTCGAAAATAAATTTATCTGTATGGTTTGGAGCAATTCTTTTTACTAAACCGTCAATAGGGTTTAAATTTGTAGTTAAATTTTTGCTATTATCAATACATCCAAAATTTACAAATATTACAAAAGTAAAGATGGCATAGCTATATTTTTTAATCATTATTTATTCCTTTTTTAAAAGAAATCAAAAGGGCAAAAGTGCCCTTTTGATTAATCTACTAACTCAAATTATATATTAAACAATATCAGCCAAGTTATGGGATAAAATAGGTTTCATAGACTAGATATTAGTCTAAAAGGTTTCATTATTAATCTTTTCTTATTAAGATATTATTAATTTGAAGTTATTTTTACTAATTGAAGTTTTTCATTATTTTTAGCAAATAGTATTGCTTGTTTTCCTTCTTTTATTCTTATCCATTTGGCATTTTTAACATCTCCTTTTACAAATAAGCCACTTTTATATGATGGAATAGGGTTGAAACCTCCTTTTCCATCTCCTTCTAGATATAGACCATAACTAGCGTCATTTCTAGGGGTTTCTACTTCTGAAACATATAAATTTCCTGACACAATTAAATCTAAATATCCATCATTATTTACATCATCAGAAAGAATACTATTGATAGATGAAAATTGAGCTTCATTAGGAAGATTAGTTATTTTAAATTCTCTATTTCCTAAATTCTCTATATACGAACTTGCAAAATTATAGGCTTGATAATGCAATGCGTTTTTAAGACTTTGTGTTGAATAAACATCGGCTAAATTAGCCTTTGCAAATGAATTATAATCTTTAAATTTTATTTTAATAGCTGGTATTTGTTGAGAGGAACATGACCTTCCTCTAACAGGATATTGTTTTCCTTCATTATAATAGCCTAAAACTATATCTGTACTTTTATTGTTATCAAAATCATCTGCATAAATATCAAATGATTCTTTTTTAGAGGCTTTGTATTTATAATTTAATCCTAGGTTTCCTGCTACAAAATCAATATCTCCATCATTGTCAAAGTCTTCTGCTTTTATAGTATTCCACCATCCAGTAGATTTTTCTAAACCTAACTCTTTTGTTTTATTCTTAAACGTTCCATTTTCATTTTTAAAGAAAGTTAGAGGCATCCATTCGCCAACAACAACTAAATCAAGCGTATTATCATTATTGTAATCAGTCCAAACAGCATCGGTTACCATACCAATATTAATCAATTCTGGAGCAATATCATTAGTAACATCTGTAAAGATTATTTTATTATCTTTACTATCATTTCTTAAAATAAAACTACTGGTTGGTAAAGGATAATTTCGTGGTGTTTGTCTTCCTCCGATAAAAAGGTCTAAATCTCCATCATTATCATAATCAGCTGGAACAACTCTTGACCCACTACTATACATTTTTGGTAGTGCTACTTCATTTTTTATAAAGTTTCCTTTTGTATCATTAATATACAGTCTATCTTGATAGGGTTTGGAATTTTTATAGAACTCATTTCCGCCACTAACCACATATAAATCTTTAAACCCATCTCCATTAGCATCAAAAAAAATAGCACCAACATCTTCTTTAATATCATCTCGTTTCCAACTAGAATTCAATTCTTGTTTTTCGAAAGTACCATCAACTTGCTGTTTATAAATTGCACCATAATAACCAGATGCTCCTCCTACAAAAAAATCACCTAGATTATCATTATTTATATCTCCAACAGCTAGTGCAGGTCCAAATTGAGACATTTTATTGGGTAATAATATTTGATAAAGATAGTCATCAAAATAATTTTCGATGTGTTTCTGATTTAAATTAATAGAAGAAGTAATATTATTAAATAGAAAAGGTTTTTCCTTCTTATTTATTAAGCTATTATTTTGTTTTTTAGAATTTGAATAATTCAAGACTAACTGTTTATTAACTTGAATATCTGTTAATTTTTGTGAATTACCATCAGTCCATTGAACAAGTAAACTGTCTATTATTTTGTTTTGTCCTAAACCAAAATGCAATATAGGTGGTACTGATGATTGGAATCCTCTTGATAACATTAATTCTTTAAATTGCTTTTTACCATTATAATAAATATGTAATTTTGAGCCTATCCCATTAACGTTATTTCCTTTGCCTTTTAAGACTATTTTTAAAAAATTATTTTTACTAGTTTTTTCAGAAGCTGTATTTTTAAACAGCATACTTTTGGTATCCAAGTTATTGATTATCAGATCTAAATCTCCATCATTGTCTAAATCTGCATAGGCGGTTCCATTTGAAAATCCTTTAAAATTTAGCCCCCATTTTTCGCTATTGTCACTAAAGGTTAAGTTTCCATTATTTTTAAATGCATAATTTTCTATTTTCTCTGAAGGCATTTGATTGATTAGTTCAACTAGATTAATTTTAGTTATATTTCCAGAATATTTTTTATTAATTTTACTTAGATAGTCTTTATTATTTACTTCTTTTTTTGTTCCATTGGTAATAAATAAATCATTTAATCCATCATTATCAAAATCAGCAAAAAGAGTTGCCCAACTCCAATCGCTTAAGGACACTTTGGCTAATCTAGATATATTACTAAAATGAGGTAGATTATCACTAGTATTACCCATATTTAATTGTAATGAATTTTCCATGTATTGTGTGTGAAAATTATATTTCTTCATCATCTCAAATAGACCTATATTCATGCTTTGCATATTTGCTTTAGAACGGCGATTGTTTTTGGGTGTCATCTCAAGCTGAAAAAAATCTAATAATCCATCATTATTAAAGTCTGCTACGTCTGTACCCATACCAAAAAATGAAGCTTGGTTTACAGTATTTTTAATTTGGTCAGTAAATGTTCCATCTCCATTATTAAAATAAAAATTATCAGATGTAGCAAAATCATTTGATACATAAATATCCATAAGTCCATCTTGGTTAAAATCGGCTATTGCAGCAGATAATGACAAACCAAAACTCTTTAATCCTGCTTTTTGTGTTACGTCTGTAAATGTATCATCCCCATTGTTTCTGTAAAGTGTATTTGATTCTAAATTGGTAACATTTTTCATCATTTTATCGTATTGTTTTGGAGTTGTACGATATGAAGTTACAGGGTAATTAATTACATACACATCTAAATCGTTATCATTATCATAATCAAAAAAGTAGGCTTGAATACTGTTTCCAGCATCAGCGAGTCCAAAGGCTTCGCTTTGTTCTTTAAAAACTGGAATTCCGTTAGCATTAACTCCTTGGTTTATATATAATAGGTTTTTTTTACTTAACCATATTCCTGATACACTCACATATATATCTAACCATCCATCTCCATTTATATCTACCATAGTAACCCCTGTATGCCATTGGTTACCTGAGGAAACACCTGAAACTTCTGTAGCATCTTTAAAGGTTAGATTACCTTTATTAATATAAAGTTTGTTTTTAACCATATTACCAGTAAAATATATATCTTGTAATCCATCATTGTTAAGGTCTCCTACAGCAACTCCTCCCCCTAGATACATATATCCATATTTAAAATAATTTACAGAATCATTTTCTGTTAATTTATTATTGAAAATTATACCTGTATTTTTAGAATCTAATGCTACAAACAGCTTGCTTTTACTTTTTTTAGATATTTTTTTATCACATGAAAAAAATATCATTAGCAATATAAAGGGTATTATGTAACTAAAGTTTTTCATAATATTATTAATTTTCATTTATTTTAATTAGGTGCTTTATTATCAAAAGATTATAAGCATAAAGATTTACTATTTTATCAAGAAAGCCTATAAATTAAATATTTAATTTATAGGCTTTACTTTTATAAAGATTAATATCGTATCATTTAATCATTATTTTGGATACCCTGGATTTTGAGTTAAGGATGGGCTTGCTTCAATTTCACTTCGTGGGATAGGTAAATAACTCATACTTAAATTCCATGTACGCAAATTATCAAGAACTTTGTCATACGTATAACTATCAGTAAAAGGTATGGTTGTATTATCTCTCAAAATAGTTACCCCCATTGCTGGTTGTGTTAATACTACATCTCCAATTTTCCAACGGATAATATCATACCATCTATGATTTTCTAATGCTAACTCAACTCTACGTTCATTTCTGTAACGTAAGCGTAAATCATTACCAGATTCTGTAACATTTGGCATATTTACATTGGCTCTACTTCTTACAACATTAATTGCTGTTCTGGCATTGGCATCATTTCCTAATTCTATTTGTGCTTCTGCATAGTTTAAATACATTTCTGCCAAACGAAAATAAACCCAAGGCTTAAAATGATCTGGATTTGATGTTTTAAGTTCTTTAGAAGGGTCTGTCTGCTTTAAAATATTATATCCTGAACGACTTCCTGTATCTTGAATTGAAGCGGCTGGCCCTGCTAAAGTAGCATTTGTTGGGTCATTTTTATCAACATGAAACTCAATTGTTGTAGGTGTACCTCGTACATTGACAATGCTATTGTGGTGTATTATAGTCATATCTAACCTTGGGTCTCTGTTATTCCATGGGTCTTGTGGATTTAGAGGATTTCCATCTTTAGTTTCATAGGCATCTACTAATGATTGTAGTACTGTAAAACGATTATCAACCTTATAGCCATAGCCTGCTGGTAAATAATAACGATCAATAACAAAATTCCATCCTGCCCAAGCAATAAAATTTGCTGGATTCTCTAACGTATAACCACGACCATACATAACCTCATTTGAACGTGTTTCGTTATAAATATTTGAATAATCTGGGTCTATATTATACTCAGGCAAATTCATGGCAGTTTCTGCTGCATCACTTGCTGCTTGCCACTTACTCATATCATTATTTGGGTTATGTAATGAACTTGCTGCGTATAGCAATACTCTAGATTTTAATGCCATTGCAGCTCCACGTGTTGCTTTACCTGTATTGGCATTAAATGCTTCAATGGGTAAATCAAGTATTGCAGCATCTAAATCATTAACAATAAAAGTTACAACTTCATCATAAGGGGTTCTAGATCTATCAAAAGATTCTGATCCTAATTCAATAACATCTGTAACTAATGGAACATCTCCATACCAACTTATTAAATTAAAATAAGACCATGCTCTTAAAAATCGCATTTCAGCAGTTAATCTTTTAAAAATTTTTGGTGTAACATTTGACCCGTTTTCTGTTTTTAAAAAAAATAGGTTTACCTTTCTAATATATGAATAGTTGTGTGACCATGCTTCTTGGGTAAAGAACCCTCCATTATCTGGTGTTGTTTCATTACGATTGTAACGAATGTATTGCCCTTCTGTATTTTGAGCATTATCTGTTGAGCCTTCTGTAAAAAATGCTCCAAATTGAAAAAATCTAAAAGTTTTATATGTACCATTAACATAAGCTTCCATTAATACATCATCGTTAAAAATATTTTTATCGGAAATATCTGAAAGTGGTTGTTTATCTAATATATCTTCACTGCAAGAATTTAAAAGTACTGTTGTAATTATCAAAACAATAATTGCCAACACATTTTTTGTAGTTATCATTTTTTTAATATTCTTTTTTATATTCATAATTTATTCTTTAAAAAGTTATATTAACACCTAAATTGAATAGCTGTTGGAGTGGGATTTGCCAAGAAAGTTCATTAGTTTGTTCAGGATCTGCTAATCCGTCCTTTTTTAGCCCATCAAATACTAATAAGTTACTTCCACTTAAGTAAAGTCTTAACCTGTTTATTCCTATTTTGGAAATCATCTCTTTAGGGAAGTTGTAAGCTAATTCAATATTTCTAAGTCTTACAAATGAAGCATCTCTTTGCCAAAATGTAGAAGCAAATTCACCTCCATCATATCCATTCCTTAAAGATTCTGTTCCTCCTATTCTTGGTAACGAAGCACTAGGGTTATCTACGGTATATGCATTACGCAAAACGTATGATAAATCACCCTCTCCAAAAATGGCTCTTGTTTCGAAATTAACACCAGCTTGTCCTTGAAATAAAGTATTTAGTTCAAAGTCTTTATAAGTAATTCCTAAATTTAATCCAAATTGTATTTCTGGTATTGATGTTTTATCGAATACAATTCTATCATTAGCTGTAATTTCACCATCATTATTAGTATCGGCATATATTAAATCTCCAATACCTACATTTGCTGGTCCAGGATTGTTATCTAAGTCGGCTTGTGTTCTATAAATACCTATGGCATTATATAGTAATCGACTTCCAATAGGTTGGCCTTCTAAGTTTTGATAGTCTTCTGCTGGAGGAACGGCATCTTTAAACACTATTTTGTTTTTTGAATAAGCAAAGTTTGCTGATGCATTAAATCCAAAATCACCAAAATTATTTCGATAGCCTACAACTACTTCAAACCCTTTGTTTTCTGTCTTTCCAATATTTTCATCAGGTCTTTTTTCTTTTGTTATTCCTGTAAAAACTGGTACTGTTACATTACGTGGTGCTAAAATATTTATACGTTTTTCTTTAAAAACGTTTAA